>PLHN01000487.1 GCA_003139975.1 Acidobacteriaceae bacterium | reverse complement strand
TCTAGCGCGGGAAGGCTGACGATGGAATCGGGATCGGCAGCGCCGGTGAGTTCGGCGAAGGCGGCAAGGACGGGAAGCAGATCCTCGGCGGCGCGGTTATCGGCAACGACGAGGATGAAAGGGCGTCCGGTGTGCTGTTGAAGCAGAACGGTGATTAGGGCTTTAGCGGCGGGGGACAGGCCAGAGACACGAATCCGCCCCGTGCTCTCCCTCAGATGGGAGGACGCACGCCGGAAAGCGGGAAGTTGTTCCACCTCCGCGAAAATTTCGCGGACAAATGGGAGGAGCATGCAGATTTGATTTTATCAAGGCGGACGGTGGGGGGTACGGGAGATGAGGTTCAGTTTTGGGAATTGTGGAAAGGCGCGGGCGAGGACCGCTTCGGCAAGCTCGGGGCAGGTCCGCCGGACAGCCGACGGGACGCCGGCGCTACTTCGTTTGGACCTGCCGTCGCTACTTGCCTGGGCGGAAACAGGCCCCCGTTTTAGGATGGCCAGCTGGGGCTGGAATTTCGGGTTTGGCAGCGTTTTGGCGATTGGGCAGCTAGCCTTACTGGCAGAATGGGTGGAGGCGGAAGTGGTTGTGTTCCATGAACATTGGGACACGCATCTGGGTCACGCTTGGACGTGACTACCGTCACCGCAGCATTTCGCCACAATGATGAAACTTGCATCAGCGCGGCAGGAGACCCGATTGGAAAGAAAGTGGCTCCAGGAGGTTTCGGGTGGTGAAAATAGCAACAGCTACCTCCCCCAGCCCTTGTCCACGCCCATCAGCTTGCCCGCCAACTTAACTACCCGAGAGGAAAAGCAATCATGAAAACCACCAAAATCGCGGTGCTGGTACTGACGATCGCGGTTGCTCTGTTCATTCTGATTCCGAGTCTGTCATGGGCCGATGACGGCGGCGCGCTGTACAAAGCGAAATGCGCTGCGTGTCATGGTGCAGACGGAGCCGGAAAGCCCGCAGCCAAGATCCCCGCGCTGAATGGTCCTGAAGTAAAGGCGAAGTCCGATGCCGATCTGGTGAGCGCGATCAGTGGCACTGCGAAGCACCCAGCCCCGGTAAAGGGTCTGTCGGCCGACGACGCGAAAGCGATCGTGACCTTCGTTCGCACGCTGCAGAAGTAAGGGATTTGCTGTTCCGCTTTGGTGTCCGTGCCGGTTTTTGCCCTTCCCCACGGCGGCGGAACACCTGCGCGGGCGCATGGTGCCGATGTCCAGGAGAAGTGGACGAACGACCAGGATTAGCGGTGGCTCCCCGAAACTGAGTGAGCGCCGAGACGCCTCCGCACAAAACACACGGAACAGCCCGCCCGGGTCCTGCGAAACGCGTGGAACCCGGGCTTTTGTTTAATCGACGGGGCGGCCTGCTGAGCCAGCCCCTGTTTGCCGCTTCGCCACAGCCCACGCATCCGCGCATGCGCTCGTAGTGCGCGCCTACAGTCCTGTCCGGAGTGGCCCGGAGATCAACCCATGAGTAAGGCCATCCTGTATGACGCAACGATGTGCATCGGTTGCAAACAGTGCGAAGGCGCATGTGCGCAACAGAACAAACTGCCCTACGACGACACGGTAGCGGCGGAGTCGGTGCAATCGGCACACAAATACACGGTCGTTCTCACCAAAGAAGACAAATTCATGCGGCGGCTGTGCATGCACTGCAAAGAACCTGCGTGCGCCTCGGTTTGCCCCGTGGGAGCCCTGCATAAAACCAAAGAAGGGCCAGTCGTGTATGACGTCTGGAAGTGCATCGGATGCCGCTACTGCATGGTGGCGTGCCCGTTCAACCAACCGAAATACGAGTGGGGTGCCCTGAATCCGCGAGTGCGCAAGTGCGTTATGTGCCCGGATCGGGTAGTTGCGGGGAAGCACACGGCATGTGCCGAGATTTGTCCAACTGGGGCGACGAAGTTTGGGGAGCGCGACGACCTGGTGGTGGAAGCACAAGACCGCATCCGGCAGAATCCATCCGGTTACCTGCCTCGTATTTACGGTCTACATGAGGTTGGGGGAACGTCGATCCTTATTATTGCAGCGGCAAAGGCGGAGGACTACGGGTATCCGGCCTCGGCGAAAATCGGCGAGACGCCAATGCCGGAATACACGGGGCGCGTGATGGAGAGAATCCCTGACTTCATTCCGGTCTGGACGTTGGTATTGGGAGGAATCTATTGGGTCTCGCATCGGCGCGACGAAGTCGCCGAGGCGGAAGCATTACACAAAAACGGGGGCAAGCAATGAAATTCAAGCTGACATTGTGGAGAGTTATTTTCATTGTGATCATGGTCCTGGGCCTGTATTCCTCGTTTATTCGCTATTTCCGGGGCCTGGGCGCGGTTTCCAACATGACGGACCAGTTTCCTTGGGGGCTCTGGATCGGGTTCGACTGCCTGTGCGGTGTGATGCTGGCGGCGGGCGGCTTCTGCATGGTGGGCGCGGTCTATCTGTTCAACGTCGAGCGCCTGCACCCGGTGGTGCGCCCGGCTGTGCTGACGGCGTTCCTAGGTTACGTGCTCTTTATTGTTGGACTGTTGTTTGACTTGGGCCGCCCCTGGTTCATCTGGCACCAGATGATCTACCGGAACCTGCACTCGGTGATGTTCGAGGTGGGCATGTGTGTGATGTTCTACACCACGGTCCTGTTCTTCGAATTTCTGCCCAACGTGTTCGAGCGGCTGAACTGGAAGACTCCGATCAAGTACATCAACAAGATCTATCCGGTGCTGATTGTGGGAGGCATCCTGCTCTCCACGCTCCACCAGAGTTCGCTCGGATCGTTGTATCTGATCATGCCGAGTAAGCTGCATCCGTTCTGGTACACGCCGGCGCTGCCGTTCTTTTTCTTCGCTTCGGCCGTGGCGGTAGGTCTGGCGATGACGATCTTCGAGTCGACGCAGAGCGCGAAAGCGTTCGGGCGACAACTGGAGCTTCCGGTCCTGGTCACACTGGGTGGCGCATTGCTGATTGCTCTCTGGGTCAATCTGCTGTTGCACCTCGAGGACTTCTTTCATCGCGGGTTGATCGGGCAGATCTTTAAACCGAGCTACGAGTCCTACTTTTTGTGGCTCGAACTGACGCTGACCTACCTGATTCCGATCACGATGTTGAGCTTTAAGAAGGTGCGGTTGTCACCACAGTGGCTGTATCTGGCGTCGATCTTTACGGTGCTGGGATTCATCACCAACCGGCTGAACATTGCCCTCATCGGCTTTGAGACTTACGTCGGACATCACTACATGCCGAAGTGGACCGAGTTCTCCATCACGCTGATGATTGTTGCGATGGGCTTCGCACTGTTCGGATTGGCGGTGAGGTATCTGCCGATTTTTGAGACGGAAACTGGACACAAGCTCGAACGACCGGAACACATTAGTGTCGGAACCGGGGTTTTGAGCCATGCAGGAGACTGAAAAAAAACCGGCAATTGGTCTGCTGGACCGCATTCGCTGTGGGCTTGGAACCAAGCTCATTGTTTTGCTGCTGGGGGCCATGCTGGTGATTTTTGCGCTTCTCGGATACCTCACGATCCGGTTGCAGCGCCAGGATCTGGAGGCGGCGACGCTGCTAAGCGCCGAGCGCATCAGCGACGTCATCCAACGCAACACATCGGACTACATGTTGCGCAACGATAGCGAAGGACTGCACCGCGCTATGTCGGCGATGGCCAGCGAACCGGGCGTGGTGCGGGTGCGGGTTTTTGACCGGGAAGGCCACATCAGCTACTCGACCGATCGTTCGGAAGTGAACCGCACGCTGGATAAGGATGCCGAAGCCTGCTACGCCTGCCACGCCCACGGGCAGACACTGGCACGGCTGAACCGTCCCGACCGCTTCCGCGTTTACCGTGGCGGGGAGGGACGAGTACTGGCCATCATTACGCCCATCGAAAATCAGCCCCAGTGCTCGAACGCAGCCTGCCACGAGCACCCAGCGAGTCAGCAGATTCTAGGCGTGCTCGACACTCATCTCTCTCTCGCCCGCACCGATCAGCAATTGGCGCAAGTGTCGTGGCGAATCATTGCCTGCGACGTGTTGGCCATCTTCTGGATTGCCTTTTTGAGTTGGTTGTTCATCCGACGGGTGGTGGGACGGCCGCTGAAGCGACTGCAGGCCGGAACCCACAAGCTGAGCGGGGGCGCGCTCGGTTACCAGATCGAGTTGGCCTCCAACGACGAGATTGGGGACCTGGCTGGATCGTTCAACTCGATGAGCTTGCAGCTGCGGAGCGCCAATGAAATGTTGGTCAATTGGGGGCGCAATCTGGAGGAACGGGTTCAGGAGAAAACCGGCGAACTGCAGCGCGCTCACGATCAGGTTTTGCACAGCGAGACGATGGCGTCGGTGGGGAAAATGGCCGCCGTGGTCGCCCACGAGATCAACAATCCGCTCTCCGGCATTCTTACGTATTCCAAACTCCTGAAGAAATGGGTCGACAGCGGCCAGGTAGTCAATGAGAAAAAGCAGGAGGCGGTGCAGTGCCTGGACTTGATCTCGTCCGAAAGCCGCCGCTGCGGGGAACTGGTGAAGAATCTTCTCACCTTCTCGCACCAGGCGCCCATGAATGTACAGCCGACCGATATAAATCGAGTTGCAGAGCAGTGTTTGCTGCTGATGCGCCACAATATGGAAAACGCCGGAATCGAGGTGCATCCCAGGCTGGCTGAGGGACTACCCCGGCTGCAAGGCGACGCTTCCAAGATTGAGCAGGTGCTGCTGGCCGTGATCGTCAACGCCGCCGACGCCATGCCGCGAGGTGGCAACCTCTGGGTCGAATCCCGTTTATCGGAAGACGGCAGCCAGGCTGCCCTGTCGGTTCGCGACGATGGCGCCGGAATTCCCCCCGAAATCCTGCCCAAGATTTTCGAGCCGTTCTACACCACGAAAGACTTGAACCATGGAACCGGTCTCGGGCTGGCCGTCAGCCAGGGCATCGTGGAACGGCACAGCGGCAAGATTTCGATCGAATCCGAAGTTGGAAAAGGAACCACTGTAACGATCACATTGCCTGTGCCCGGCCGCTCTGGCTCAACGCCTGAGCTTTCCCTCGCGGGCACGGAAACAAAGACGAGGTGAACGCCTTGACGCAACAAGCAAAGCTGCTGATCGTGGACGACGAACTGAGCGTGCGCGATTCGCTTGCCAAATGGTTCCACGAAGAAGGATATGAAGTCGGAACCGCCGAGGATGCCAGCAGCGCGTTGACGAAGCTGGCCGAAAAGTCGTGGGACGCGGTGCTGTGCGACATCAAAATGCGCGGCACGGACGGCATCGAGCTGCAGCGCCGGGTGCACGAGATCAACCCCGATCTCATCGTGATCATGATGACGGGGTACGCATCGGTCGAAACCGCCGTGACCGCTCTCAAGAATGGCGCGTACGATTACGTGACCAAACCGCTCGATCCGGATGAAATCGCGCACCTGGTCAAGAAGGCGCTGGCGCATAAGCGGACGGAAGAAGAAAATGTGCGGCTGCGCGAAACCGTTGCCGAAGTCGCCCGCCCCGAGGAGATCATCGGCGAAAGCGAAGCCATGCAGAAGGTCTATCACGCGATCTAAACGGTCGGGCCTACCGACGCGACCGTTCTTGTGACGGGCGAAAGTGGAACCGGGAAAGAACTGGTGACCCGGGCCATCCACCACGCCAGCCCGCGCCGGTTTCATCCTCTGGTCGTGATCCATTGCGGCGCACTCACCGAAACACTGCTGGAAAGCGAACTCTTTGGCCACGAAAAAGGAGCTTTCACCGGCGCGCAATACCGCAAGAAAGGCAAGTTCGAAATTGCCGAGGGTGGGACGGTTTTTCTCGACGAGATCGGGGACATCAGCCTGAAGACCCAGACGGATCTTCTGCGCGTGCTGCAGGAGCACGAGATCGTCCGTGTGGGGAGCACGCAGCAAATCAAGGTTGACTTTCGCTGTGTGGCTGCTACCAATAAAAACCTCGAGCAACTGATCGAGGAAGGTAAATTCCGGCCCGATCTTTTCTATCGGCTCAATGTCTTTCGTATTGAGCTTCCTGCGCTTCGCGAGCGGCGGGAAGACATCCCATCGCTGGTCAACCACTTCGTGCGCAAGTTCTCGCTGCAGATGAACAAGAAGATCAACCGCGTCAACCCGGTTGCCATGGATTTACTGCAGCAGCAGCCTTGGCCGGGGAACATCCGCGAACTCGAAAATGCAGTGGAGCGGGCCATGGTGGTCGCGCAGGAACCGGAGATCCGCGAGCAGGATTTCGCTTTTAAGGCGCACAATGGCAGCACACCCAATGGAAGTCCGAAATCGCTCGAGGACATGGAAAAAGCGCACATCATGCGGGTGCTTGAACAATGCGGTTGGAACCAGACCAAGGCCGCGGAAACCCTTGAGATCGACCGCGTGACGTTGCATCACAAGCTGAAAAAGTACGGTTGGAGCCGCCCCCTCGAGACGCGATGAAGATGCTCGACCTGCTGCCGATCGGAGACTTCGACGCGCGGCTGCTCCGGACTGTAGCGCCCGCGCTCGCGGATTCCTTCCGCGTCCCGTGCCGCATTCTGGAACGGGGCTTCGATCCGCAGTTTGCCTATCACCCGGAGCGTGGGCAGTACCATTCCTCGGAGCTACTCCAGGCTATGCAGCGGTACGCGGCCGATGGCGCGTGGCGTGTACTTGGCGTCACCGCCGTCGACCTCTACATTCCCATTTTGACGTTTGTTTTCGGCGAGGCGCAGATGGGCGGCCCCTGTGCCGTAGTTTCGTTTCACAGGCTCACGCAGCAGTTTTACGGGCTGCCCCATGATCCGGGGATTCTCGCTGAGCGCCTGGTTAAGGAAGCGGTGCACGAAGTCGGTCACACCTTCGATCTGACGCATTGCGACGACTTCTCCTGCGCCATGGCGCCGTCGCATGCGGTGGAATGGATTGACCTGAAGGAGTCGACGTTGTGCTCGTCATGCCAGACGCGCGCGTTGGAGTCAGTCAGCTGAATGCCGCGACACGCTACGGCGAGATCGAAGGGTGTTGTGAATTGCATCTTGCTCGGAAATTATTCTGTCACATTCAATGACCATCCAGGATCACACGCGTTCGTGCTGATTGCCGGGTCCTCGTCGCAGGCGACCGGTTTTCGTCATCTTCTGTAACCGCCTTCCCAATGCGAGAAGTTGCGCGAGAGTTAAGTCTCTGTGCCTGCGAGTGGAAGATGCGTTGAGTTTTTCTTACAGCCTTCGGCCAGAGGCGTGCAATGAAGATGAAATCTCTCTGGCCGCAGATACTCCGCAGAGAAGACTGGACCCAGCCGATGTTACAAAAATGCGCGAACCCCGGGTGTACTGTCCCTTTCCGATCACTTCACGAGGGCAAGCTGTTCCTGGCGGAGACCCTTGCCCTCGACTCTGATGGCAACCTCGATGGCAGCCGGCGCAAGATCCGCAAGCGCGAGCATTTCTGGCTGTGCGCTGCTTGCTCGGCTCACTTCACGCTGCACTTCGATGCGTCGCACGGGATGCTGACCGTACCGATCAGTCCAGGAAGTGTCCGCCGTCCGCCGGTGGCGCGAGCTGCATGCGCGAGCACGGCTTGATGAGAAACATCATGGGCTCTGCGGTCACAAAACGCCCGCCTTGCAGTGTCTGTGGCTTGGACACGTTGCGCCGCGACGGATGGTTCCTGGTGGTTGAGAACCGATGGCTCGACCGTCTCAAGATATTGACCTGGCACCCGTCGCTTGCTTCCCAGCAGGGTTTCAAAAGCGCATGCGGGCGAGAGCATCTTAAGATCCTGATTGGCTACTGGCTCGATGAGGCTAGCCTCGGCCTTGTTCCGCAGGCCAATGAACTCATGCCCATCACCAGCAATGCTGGACCCGACGAGACCGAACTCGGGGCGGAGGCATCCGGAAAGCTGGTGGGCGAACTGTCCGTGTTCCGCGAAGCTTTCTCGCACGTGTGGACAGGCTCGCCGGCAACGCTGGAAGCGATTCTTGACGCTCTCATGCCCATTGAGTATCCCGCTCAGTCCCTAGCGGCCGAGTTCCCGCTTCTTCGACCTCCTCACGAGCCCCGCGGACTACCCCTTCATTAAGGCGCTGGCAGACCCGAACCGAGCCGGTTCATGACAAAGTTTGGTTCTGTCAGCGCTCCTTCCAAGCGCGCCAGTCCTTGTCTAATTTTTCGGCCATGGCCTCGGCGGCTTTGACCAGCCAACCTGCTTTGCGCGTGCGCAGGTCCTTGAGAATGGCGCGGCGTTTCTCTTCCGTTCCCGCGTGAATGTTGGCCGTTTCCTGACCCATCGCTTCCAGCAGGCGGCACTCTCCCCGGGCTGTGCCGAGCGCGTCCAGTTCGATGCGCGAACAATGCGGCGACAGGCGGCGCACGATCCAGTGCCCGCGGAGTTGTACATACGGGTCCGGACAGCGCACGGAACGACGCAAGATTGCGCCATACAGGATTTCGCGAGGTGCGTGCGCATCGGCCCAGTGGGCGGCAGAAGGCGCCAGCGCCTTCGCTTCCCGCGCGACGAGTCCGCCCTTCCACTCCGCGATCGCCACGATGCGGACGCGCCCAAGGCTTCCCAATCCTGCTATCCGATGGGTCAGCCGGTACTCGATCCCCGGCTCCGGCAGCAGATGTTCCAACGCCTCGCGTGCGCTCTCCGGAACTTCCCCGCGGATCGCCGGGAGCCGCTCCATTTTCTGCCAGAACACGACCGGGTCCCGGAGCTTGCTCTCGGCAATCGCGCGCAGCCACGTATGCTCCTCTTCCAGAACGAACGGGCGACCACCTTGCTGGAGCCTTTTCTGATAACCAACTGCGATCGCGTCGGCCGCCTCGTCAGGTTTCATCGTGAGCCGGCTTTCACGTGCAGCCAGCACGGCGCTTGCCGCCAGCCTCACCAGATCGAGCGTGTAGGGATACAAGCATGCTTCATCAAAGTCGTTGATTCCCCAAACCAGCCTGCCGTCGGTGTCGCGCCAAGTGCCGAAATTTTCCACGTGGAGGTCGCCGACGGAGAGGATTAGCGGAGCCTTCTGCAGATCCGCACAGACGTCTTCCCACAGTTGCAACCAGCGATAGAATGTGGCCCGCAGAAAGGAAAAACCGGATTGCGCCATCCGCTCGTGTTTCAACTGCAGGTCCTTTTCCAGAATCTGCAGATGCTGCCCGAGCCATTCCTCGTACTTTCTTGTGGCTTTGACGATATTCATGGTTGGCTAGCAACGATAAGGAGGAGGGAATGTGGTGTCAAGGCACGGGGCGGAGTGAGGGCGTGGGTCTAGCAGGCGCGGCGGGCTTGAGGAAATAGCCACCCACGCCCCCAAGGGGCGCGGGTGATGGGAGGAAACAACCACGAAAAGAGCTTAGTTGTAGTAAGCCGCGTTCGTGTCCAGAAAAGCTTTCTTCTCTTCGGGCAGATCTTCTGCTGCGAAGATCGCTTCCGACGGACAGACCGGTACGCAGGCGCCGCAGTCGATGCAGCCGACCGGATCGACAAAGAGCTGCTTTACTTCCTCGACCTTGGGCTCATCCGTCTTGGGATGAATGCAGTCAGTGGGACACACGTCCACACAGAGATGATCCTTGGTGCAATTGTCGGTGATTACATACGCCATATTCTTCGGAGTCCTTTCCTGCCTTCCCACTCAAGTTAAGACGTGGCGGCCAGCCGCGCCGTGACCATGATCACAGGGCAATGTAGCCAATCTGTCACACCGATACGTGACCCGCATCACAGTCACCCGCCCAAGCTGCCATGTACAAATACAGCACTAATAGAAGCAACGGGAAGTACATAGCATTGCCCGGCCCAACCCCACGACCCCACATGCCGCCACCTGGCGGCGGGCCGGGCATTCGCTAAAACCCACATCCTGCACTCATCTCAAGCGAAATGCCCTAGCCATCACGGACGCTATGCAAATCCCTGGATCCGTCGCTCAGGCTTGGTGTTATGATGCGCCGTTATGCTTTTCATCTCGAGATTTGCACGCACATCCTTTGCCTTCATCATCCTAGCTGCCCTTTCCTCAAACCTGTACGCTGCCCCGGCGACATCCCCCGTCCCACGCGCCAAGTACTCGGTCCGTATGGTTCAGGAGTGGATTCCGATGCCGGACGGCGTCCGGCTTTCGGCCACGCTCTATATGCCCGACAACGCCAAGCCGGGCGAAAAATTCCCTGCCCTGCTGGAATACCTTCCTTATCGTAAAGACGACGCCACGGCTGCCCGAGACTACCCCATTCACTCCTATTTCGCAGCCCGCGGATACGTCAGCGCGCGCGTGGACATCCGCGGCTTTGGCGCGAGCGAAGGCGTGCCCACTGACCGCGAATACTCGCAGCAGGAGCAACTCGACTGCGAGCAGGTTATCGCCTGGCTCGCCAGTCAGACTTGGTCGAACGGCAAAGTCGGAATGTTCGGAATCTCCTGGGGCGGTTTCAATTCCATCCAGATGGCGATGCGCCATCCGCCCGCGCTCAAGGCGATTCTCGCGGTCGACGCCACCGACGCCTTGTTTCACGACGATATCCACTACGTCGACGGCCTGATGCACTTCGACGAGTTCGAACTCAACATGGACCTTGCGCCAGCGATGACCGGCGCGCCCGACTACACGCTCGACGACAAAGTCCTCGGCCCGCGCTTCGAATCCGCGCCTTGGTCTTTGCTCTATCTGAAGCATCAGCGTGACGGCGATTTCTGGCACGCTCCCGTCCACCCCCTCAGCGACATCAAGATTCCGTGCTTTTTGATCGGCGGGTTGCTCGATGGCTACCGCGATTCCATCCCGCACATGTTTGAGCAAGTCAAAGCGCCGCTCAAGGCGATCATCGGCCCGTGGAACCACAACTTTCCCAACGATGCCGACTTCGGCCCCCGGATCGAGTGGCGCGATGAGGCGGTCCGCTGGTGGGACTACTGGCTGAAGAACCGCAACAGCGGAATCATGGACGGAGGCGCACTTGCCATCTATATGCGGTCGTGGCATGCGCCTGATCCTCAACTCAAGGAAGTGCCGGGAACGTGGCGCACCGAGCCGAAGTGGCCGCCGGAGGGCATCAGCGACAGCACGCTCTATCTTTACGACGGGCACGCACTCGCCACCGATCCGGCCAAGCCGGGCGAGAACGTGCTGCGCTATGTACCCTCCATCGGAGTCGAGGCCGGCTTCTGGTGGGGCGAGTTGCTGCCGGATCAGCGGCCCACTGACGCCTTCAGCCTCACGTACGATTCGGCTCCGCTCAATGAAGAGCTCACTCTTATGGGGCGGCCGCACGCGATACGGCGGGCGATTGCGACGGCTCCGCTGGCGGATTGGTTCGCGCGCCTTTCCGACGTTGCTCCCGACGGCACGGTCACGCAGGTGACGGGCGCAGGGTTGAGCGGCGCGCAGCGCGATTCTGCTTCCGACCCAAAGGACCTCGAACCCAACAAGGCTTACGCGCTCGACATCGAGATGCACTTTACGACATGGACTTTCCCGAGAGGCCATCGCATCCGGCTGGCGGTTTCGAATGCTTTGTGGCCGATGGCGTGGCCGACTCCGTATGCGATGACGACCACGCTGCAGCTTGGCACGAGCAATGGTTCGCGCCTCGTGCTGCCGCTGGTGCCGCCTTCGAGGTATGCCCTGCCGCAGTTTTCCGCGCCCGAACCGATGGAAGAACGCAAGGACATGCAGGCCGCAGGTTTCCCCTGGCCCGGCGAATGGAAGACCGAGCGCGACGAGTTAGCCGGGAAGACAAAAGTAATTTGGAATGGGAAATCGGAAGAGACTTATCCGTGGGGAAAGGAAACGGATCTTGAGGCGCTGACTTATGAGGCTGACGACAACCATCCGGATGTTAGTTCGGTTCACGGCGAAGCCGAGATCGCGATGGCTCTGAAAGACCGCACGCTAACGTGGCGCGGCCACTTGACGCTGACTAGTGACGCCAAGAATTTCTACTACAAATACGTGCGCGAGCTGTATCAGGACGGCAAGCTGGTGAAGAACAAAACGTGGGAGGAGACGGTACCGAGGGATCACCAGTAGGGAAGGTACGACTGTTCACTGGCGAAGAGCCCCGTCTTCGTTACTTAATTGCGCTTCACCAGAGTCCCGCTGACAACCGTGTCCGCGTCCGTCTCAATGGCTAGCATTTCCTTCCCGCCATCCACAATCACGAGGCTGAAGCGCATTTCGGGGAGTCCCTTCGGCGTTATGGTAGCCCTGCCCCTGCAGTTCGTGCCCACCTTGTAAGAACCGGTGACAGGCTCGAACGTTAGAAACGTGCCATCTTCGCTGCTCGCTACGTGTCCGCTTATCACTCCTTCTCCAGAAGGATTGACGGTTAATTTCAACTCACCGATGAAAGCCACCGCTCCCGTTGCGAGGAAAACACCGGTTGTTTCAAGCCCAAACCTGCCCTTAACTCCGGCGTTGGTGCAGATCGGGGAGCCTTGTTTCACGGCGAATCCCTCCGAAAAAAGGTGAAGGGCCAAAAACCCTGCTGGCGTAATCACAATTGAGAAGGGGCTGCCTCCAGTGGGCGTACCCGTACCGGTGCAGTTCGATGCGACTGCGTATGTTCCGGTAAGAGACTCGGTGGCAATCACGCCGTCATGGGATGCTGTGGTCTCTCCCGTAAACGTGCCTGTGGTTGAGTCAAACGTGACCTGGCTCACGGCGGCCGTGGCAGGAGTGCCGTTGCTATCTGTGCCGTCGTGCAGAAACCCGTAGGTACCACTCAGAGAGGCGTTTGAACAAGTCGCCGCCCAGGCTGAACTGAACGCAAAGGTGGCAAGAACAATCACTCGGGCGATGCGAAGCGCTTTGGAAATCATGGTGCCCTCCTCTTCCCTGCTTGGGTCCGTCTAGCCAGGAATTTCCCTTTGGGGCCCCACAACCGCCGTTATTGTGCGCTCAATCCCTGTTCGCGTCAATGTGAAGCATTTTGCAACCCCGGCGAGAACATCTCTGTTTTGGATTGTTGTCGTAATGGACGCAAAACATTCACGTTGAAGGCAAGAACGCGGGACAAGCCAGGAACATTAAGATTCGAAGGTTGCTGGCGGTATGCACCTCCGCTTGCACCTGCACGAAGGTGACTTCTGCGTCATCGGTCGCGATTCGGCAAAAGCGCAGACGGTCTTAGTCCGCGGCGGCGGCGTGCGCGAGGCCGCTTTTCACATCTGCCGCCAGCAGTCGATGGAACAGGTGTTCGCCGGCTTCGCGGCGCACAGACAGGCGGCCTGCNNGCGCTGCACGGCTTCGCAGATGTCGAGGTCTTCATCCTGCACGCCGCTTCCCGCGGCAACGCTACGCTCGTTGAATTCGCGATTCCCCTCGCTCACATCGCCGAAGGAGAATTCGAAAATGACCCGGCAATGGTCGACGTCAATCGGGATCACCAGGTTCGTATCCAAATATCCTTCGTAGTAATTGATCATGAAATTTGGATACTGCCAGAAATACCACGCGCGGTCTCCCTTGCGCGTACTGGCTTTGGCAGCAGCCTCATCCGGGTAGACCAACGGGCTGGATTGCAAAGAATACCGATCTTCGTTTTCGATCGTGTACTGCTTGTAATC
>PLHN01000335.1 GCA_003139975.1 Acidobacteriaceae bacterium | reverse complement strand
CGCATGCCGCGCAGATCGCCCTCGCCTTCTTCTCCGACGTTGCCGATAAAGACGAACGGCAGGATATGCGTAATCTGGCAACTGCCGAGCACCGAGGCTACCGCCAGCATGGCGGCAATTCCGGCACCGTTATCTGAGACTCCGGGCCCGTAGAGCCGCGCCCCCTCCTGCCGGATGTTGAGCGGCGTGGTTGCGGGAAAAACCGTGTCGATGTGCGCGCTGAGAGCCACAACGCGATTCCCGTAGCCGGGGCGCACTCCGAATACGTTGCCAACTTCGTCGAGTTCAACGTTAGCCAGCCCGATTTCGCGAAAGCGGCCGGCCAGCCACTCCGCGCGGTGCGTCTCGCCAAAGGGAGGAGAAGCCACCCGCGAAACATCCATTTGCCAGTGCGCGATCTGCGGCTCCTCGAAGCGGAAACGTCCGAATGCCGAACGCACTTCGGGCAATCCCCCAAGGCGGCTCACTTCCTCCTCCACTGGCGGAAACACATCCGAACTTGACACTAGAAACCTCGCTCCATGCAACCATCCTTCCTTTCTGCCTATCTTATAACGAGTCAATTACACGAGATCGCTGCCTAAGATAAATCAGGTCCGGAGCCGCACTCGGATCGCGTTCGATTTTGATAGACTCGATGCGAACGTCGGGGCAGTTCCTTCTTTCACCCAACCCTTTTGGAGGTTTTGCGATGAACAAAATCGTGAAGATCGTTGCCATTGTCCTCGCCCTGCTGATCGTGGTCGCCATCGCCTTGCCGTTCGTGATCAACGTGAATAGCTTTCGCCCCCAGATAGAGTCGAGCCTTTCCTCGGCTTTGGGTCGTCCGGTAAAAGTTGGCAACCTGAGTTTGAGTATTTTCTCGGGCAGCGTGGAGGCAAACCAACTTTCGATCGGCGACGATCCCAAATTCAGCACTTCTCCGTTTCTGCAGGCCAAAGCGCTGAAAGTTGGCGTTGAGCTGATGCCGCTCATTTTCAGCAAGGAACTGCACGTCACCCACCTCGAAATCGATCAACCGGCCATCACGCTTTTGCGGGATCGGGACGGAGCCTGGAATTTTTCCTCGATCGGAAACCAGGCGGGCCAGCCGGCCAATGCGCCGGCGAAGACCAGCAGCGGCGGAGCGCCCGGGAATTTAAGCGTAGCGCTACTGGAGTTGAAGGACGGGAAAATCTCCGTGGGTTCGGTTCCGGCCCGTCGCAATCCCATCGTGTATGACAAGGTCAACGTTACGGTCAAGAATTTTTCTTTCGCGAGCGCATTCCCCGTGGACGTATCGGCGGAGCTTCCCGGCGGCGGCTCGCTGAAGATTGACGGCAACGCCGGCCCGATCGGCCCGACCGACGCTTCGCTTACGCCAGTCCAGGCAAAAGTCAACCTCACCAAGCTGGACCTTGCGCAGTCCGCGATTGTCGATCCGGAATTAGGCATTACCGGTTCCGCTGACTTTGATGGAAATCTGAGTTCCGACGGCCACGTGGCGAAAGCAAGCGGAACGCTGAAGGGAACATCGCTCAAGCTGGTTCCGAAGGGATCGCCATCCTCGGCGCCAGTGCAGGTGGTGTTTACCGCTGCACATGATCTGCAGAAGGAGACCGGGCAACTAAGTCAAGGCGACGTTCAGATTGGCAAGGCGGCGGCGAAACTTACCGGCACCTACGACATGCACGGCGAAACGACGTCGGTGAATATGAAGCTTGTCGGCGACTCCATGCCGGTGGACGATCTGGAAGCCATTCTTCCGGCGGTCGGTGTGATTCTGCCTTCCGGTTCGCAACTCAAAGGCGGAACACTCGCCGTGAACCTCGACGCCGTCGGCCCGCTCAATAAGATCGTATCCACTGGAACCGTCAGACTGAATAATTCGGCGCTGGCGGGATTCAATCTGAGTTCGAAGCTGTCGGCCATTCCCGGAATTGGCAGCAAGCAGTCGGGCAACGACACCCAGATCCAGAATCTGAGCTCCGATGTGCGCTATGCCCCGGAGGGAACACGCCTCGATAAGATCGACGCCGTGGTTCCCTCGATTGGCACCGTCACCGGCGCCGGCACAATCAGTCCCAGCAATGAGATCGACTTCAACCTGCTGGCTAATCTCAGTGGGGCCGTTGGCGGTGGGCTGACGAAATTTGCCGGCGGCGCCAGCGGCGGCATTCCGGTAAAAGTCGGCGGCACAACCTCGAACCCAACCTTCACGCCCAATGTGAAGGGGATGGTTGGCAATCAACTTAAGGGATTGATGCCGGGAGGTAAAGGCAATCCCCTGGGAAACCTGGGCGGGATTCTGGGCAAGAAGAAATAGCGGAGTTCAGATTCAGTCCCGATGAGAGCCCAATCCCCGAACCCGAGCTGGCACTAAGTGTGGCGCGGGCGCCCTCGNNTTAGCGCACGCCGCGCAGCGTCGCCGCCTCGGCGGGAGATTCCTCCAGAATCTTCATGCCGTGCAGAATCATGTCGATTACCTTCTCATCGCCGATCTCCGTGTTGATCATCGTGTGATAGAGGCTGCGGGTCGGCCATTCGGCATTGAAATAGTGCTTGATATAGGCAACGCGCTCCTTGTCCACGTTGTCAACCAGGTCCTCTGCCTCGGCGCGGCTTTTCCCCAGATCAAGCAGCCGGCGGATCTTCTCGTCTCGCCGAGCGTAGGTAAAGACTCGGTACGTATCTTCGCGTTCGCGCAGGAAGAAGGGTGATCCGCGGCCCACGATCACGGCATTGCCCTCGGCGGCAATGCTGCCGGAAATCTCCGCCATCATCGCCATCATGCGATCCGTATCGAACNNAAAGGAAGACTTCTCTCGTAACTGCCCCGCCAAAAGGCCTTGGCCATCCGATAAAGGCGGCTGTCGACGCGCTCATCGCACATGGCTACCGCCTCTTCGCCCACCTCAGCCTTCTTGGCGATTTCAGCGGTCAGTNNCACCCCAGCCGCCGCGCCAGTTGGCACGCAATTCCGCCGCCGCCACTGCCAAATTCGCGTTCCAATGTGATGATGCGAAACATAGCCAACCCCCTTGTCCCAGGAGCGCGCGCGTCTCACCCGCCCAGTTCTCCTCTAGTGAACCACCATCCCAGCCGGCTTCGCCTTCTTGATCAAGAATACACATGGAATCAAGCAGCTGATCACCACCCCGAGCACCCAGAAATTATC
>PLHN01000521.1 GCA_003139975.1 Acidobacteriaceae bacterium | reverse complement strand
CGCGACGGAACCTTCTGGCAAACTGCCGGCTCACCCGAACACATCGACGATGTCTACGATCTCATCGTGGTCGGGGCCGGGATCAGCGGCCTGGCAGCGGCGCATTTCTTCCGCAAGCAAGCTGGCACATCGGCACGCATTTTGATTCTCGACAATCACGACGACTTCGGCGGACACGCCATGCGCAAGGAGTTCCAGGTTGGCCAGCGCAAGTTGCTTGGCTACGGCGCGCAATCTATTGAGAGCCCTTCGAAGTACAGCGCCGTTGCCAAGAGTGTATTCGCCGATCTGGGCGTTGACACCCAGAAGTTCTACCGCTATTTCGACCAGAACCTTTACTCGTCGATGAAGCTGGGAAGTGGCATTTTTTTTGACCGCGAGACTTTTGGAGAAGACCGGCTGGTCGCGGGTTTCGGCACGATTCCGCACGAGCAATTTTTTGCGCGCACGCCATTGTCCGCTGCCGCGCGGCGCGATCTGGTGCGGCTCTACACCAGCAAAGCGGATTACTTGCCGGAGCTCACGCGCGAGCAAAAACGCGCCATGCTCGAGAAGACCAGCTACGCCGACTTTCTGACCAAGATTGCCCGATGCACTCCGGAGGTGCTGCCCGTGTTCCAAACCCGCAGCCACGATCTTTTCGGAGTGGGCATTGACGCGGTTTCTGCCATCGCGCTCTACGAAGCGGGCGACGATTATGGCTACGGTTACCCTGGCCTCGATGCCATGCTAGGTGCCACAGGCGGCCGCGGCACGGAAAAATCGGATCCCTACATTTTCCATTTTCCTGATGGCAATGCTTCCATTGCTCGCTTGCTCGTTCGATCCCTCATTCCGGATGCCATTCCCGGTCACACGATGGAAGACGTTGTTACCGCGCAGGCAGATTACGGCCAACTCGACCGAGGGCAATCGCCGGTGCGCATCCGCCTAAGCAGCACGGCGGTCCGCGTGCAGAACGATGGCGACCCGGCGTCAGCCCGCGAAGTGGACGCCACTTACGTTCGCCAGGGCAAGCTTTACCAAGTGCGCGGACACGCGTGCGTCCTGGCTTGTTATAACTCGATGGTTCCTTACCTCTGCCCCGAACTTCCTGCTGCACAAAAAGAAGCGCTCGTTTATGGCGTGAAGACGCCGCTTATTTATTCTCACGTTGCCATTCGCAACTGGACATCGTTCCACAATCTCGGCGTGTTCCAGATCGCGGCACCGGGGAGCTATCACGTATACGCGGCCATCGATTTCCCCGTGAGCATCGGAGACTACAAATTTCCCAGCCATCCCGACGAACCAATGGTTGTCTTCATGGTCCGCACGCCATGCCAGCCTGGACTGTCAGAACGTGAGCAGCATCGTATCGGTCGAGTGGAACTTTACGATGTGCCGTTTGAGACGATGGAGCGCAATATTCGCGATCAACTGGCGCGCATGCTGGCAGGCGGCGGTTTTGATCCGGCACGAGACATCGAGGGCATCACGGTTGGCCGTTGGGCCCACGGTTACGCCTACGGATACAACTCTTTGTTCGATCCCGATTTTGCCGAAAATCAACAACCGCATGTTATCGGCCGGAAGCCGTTTGGCAGGATCGCGATCGCCAACTCCGACGCCGGAGCCGTGGCCTACATGGATGCCGCCATCGATCAGGCATATCGCGCAGTTCGGGAACTAGCGCAGTATCGAAGCTGACGAGCGCGGCCGACGGGACAATCCGCATCGTTTCCGTGTGTTAATATAAGTCTGGTAATAGATGCGTGAGGATTTTGTTGAGCGTGATTCGGCTAGGGAATGCCCTCTTTTGTAAAGCCAGGCGTCGGCGCACGTTGCATGCAAATTGCGCAACGCCTCATAAACACCGGTTATTGCGCAGGTCGTTGATTTGGCGAGTGGGGACNNAGTCCCGTCGTCCCCGCCAATTCAAAATCAAGAACTTACCAGCGGGCGCTCCGGTCGGAGCTTGCGTTTGTTGCGGTTTTTCCGGGAACAATAGCGCAACGACAGCCTGCTGCGCACCCCGCTTCTCATTTGTGACCGCCTGCGTGTACGTATCGAGCGTCACGCGAATCGTGGAGTGACGCAGTAGTTCCTGCATGATTTTGAGTTCCGCGCCAGTCGATCGAAGCAGCGTCGAATATGTGTGACGAAAGGTGTGCCAGCCAATTCGCTTGGTAATGCCTAGTTTTCGCGCGATAGGTGGGATATGACGCCGCACAACCTCCTGGGCCAAGTAGGGCCAGCGCCCCTGATTCACTGGACTCGCAAACACCCAATTCTCTGACGATTGATATGGCGTCTGGCCACGCCACTCGCGCAGCGCCTCGATCAAATCATCGTGAGCCGGAGCAGGTTTCTGAGAACTCTCAGTCTTACAGATTCCGATAACGTTCTGCACAATTGAGCGCGTTACATAAATCTGCTTGGTGTGAGAGTCTATGTCCTTCCATTTCAGTGCGAAAAGCTCACTCCTGCGCAGACCAGTAGTCACCGCCAACAACACCAGGGTCCGCTCTCTAAAGCGCAAACTTGCAAGGAGGTTTTGGACTTCGCTGATGGTTAAAATGTCTGGCGCGGTACGGCGTTTCGCACTCTGGCGTACCCATTTGATGGGGTTCCGGTCGCAGAGGTCGTGGCGACGAGCATGGTTGAACAACAGGCTCATTACGTTCCGGATCTTGCAGCGCGTTCCGGAAGCCCGATTGAGAGACTTCAGCCATGACTCGACCTCCGCCGCCCGAATGTCTGACAATTGGTACTGGCCCCACCGAGGCTCGATCCACCTCTTGAGGTAACCTTCGTGGCCTTGCTGGTTGAATAGGCAATGCGGGTATTGTTTCGGACAAGCTCTAGCGCTGGTAGTGCCTCGATAGATCAGCTAACGTGATCGATTCTCTTCTAACCCGAACGTCGTTCACGTTTATTTCGCGTCTCAGTCCAACGACCATCTTGCGCGCCGAGGCAATGCTTCTTAGGTCCTCCGCAGTTCCTAGAACGATGCGCCGGTGAATTCTTTGCCCATCTGGTCCGGCCTCCCGCCACCTGAAGCACCAAACAGCAGGGCCTCGCTTACGTCGTTCAACGCTTGCACTTCCATCCTGCATATTCCTCGCTCCTTCGGCAAACGAATGATTAGTCGGTGGAAAACAGGAATATGTTAAAGCGTATGTAGATTGATTTGATGGCGGTTGAACTGGTGGAACGCTGCTTTGCGGCGGCAGTATACTCGTCTCCGTCATGTCTGAATGAAGTCCTCTCTGTTCGCCAAGTTTGTCACATAGGACCGTGATGTGTTAGGGTTCACCGAATATCATGCGGCGTTTCGTTGCCAGTCTCGTGCTTTCGCTGATGGCCTGGAGTTTCGTGGTTCCGATGGCTTTGGCACTCACGGGAAAAGATGCGCCAGCCTGCTGTCGTCGCAACGGGAAGCACCACTGCCAAATGGCGGGAATGTCCGCTATGGCGGCACTGTCTGCCGATGGAATTCCCAGTTTCAGCTCTCATCCATCTGATTGTCCTTATCGCTCGCAGAAAGCCACACCCACAGGTATTGCCGCACCGCATAGTGAGACCATCTCGACTGAGGAACTACCGTCCACAAGTTTTGTTTCGGCCTCAGATTCTCGTTTCCGATATTCGCAACCTCCCACTGGTAATTCACAACGCGGTCCTCCTGCATTTTGGCTCTAGCCAGCTCTAGCTTGTAGGGAACAGGGCAAGTCTCGCGTCCTATGCACGCCGAGTGCTCTCGTTATGTTTGCCCGTTCTCTCCACTTGCTTTGACTCTGCAGGAAGACGTGTACGTCGAGGGACGAACCACGACTATGAATGAGAAGCATTGGGGGCAACGCGATGCGAAAGCCAGTGATTAGCGGTTTGTTGCTTCTGCTCATCCAGTTTTTGGTTAGTGCGTCAGCGTTGTCTGTGGCTGCTGCACAGGAACCTGACGGCAAGATTCTGAACTCGAAGCCTTGGCCGCCCTTGCCTAATTTTGAGTCTCTGGACGATTTCGGTCGCGGCTATCTTCCGCGGGCGGTCTACGAAGCGGCGCGCACGCAAAAGGAATTCGATGTTCTCGAAATCACCTACTCCAGCGACGGGCTCCCTGTGCGTGGAATGTTAATCAGGCCAAAATCACCGGGCGCTCGAAAATGGCCGGCGATCATATTCAACCGCGGAGG
>PLHN01000015.1 GCA_003139975.1 Acidobacteriaceae bacterium | reverse complement strand
CTCGTTCTGCGTCCGTGGTCCGATCCGCCTTGTTTACGGTAATGATGAGATCCTGAACGTGCTGCGCGACTGCCTCAACCAATACAAGCTCTTCCCCTGCTAGCGGAGGATCGGCTCCAATCACAACCAACGCCGCATCAATATGAGGAATGAAAGCCTGTGTTGCAGCCGTATTTCCGGTGAAGACCGATCCCAGCCCCGGCGTGTCTACAAAACACATTCCGGTGGCAAGTAGCGGACTAGGCACAAAGATTTCCAGTGCTGCGACGCGCTTCGTGTTCTCCGGGTTCTTCTCTTCGGAGACGTACTCATCGACGGTCTTAACCGGAATACCGGTCCAGCCGCCAGCGGCTTCAAAGCGGACACGAGCGGCCACATGGCGGCCGTAACGAACGATTGTTGGAACTGCGGTGACCGGCACGACTCCGGTAGGCAGTACGCTGTCGCCGACCAGCGCATTCAGGACTGAGGACTTGCCGCGCTTGAACTGACCGATGCAAGCAACGTAGAAGCGCCCCTCCGATACCCGTTCGGCCACGGATCGCGCATCGGCTGCGACTTGCTCGGCGTCAAACTGGTCAGCTAACTCCGCCAGCCGCAAGAGTGCTGATTCTCCGTGAGAATTCTCAGTAGGCACAGGTCGATCTTCGGAAGCCCCCGATGTCAACACCGAAGTAGCAGGTTTTTCCAGCAGCAAGTTTTCTTTCGAGTCAGCCCGCATATTTCATCGCTTTAAATAGGTGTTGCCGTCATCTGTATCTTCGCTACAAAGCTGGAGAGCGCACTCCTTCCTGGTGCACATAGCGAATCACTTCCACTTCGGACATGGCAATCAGCCCTTCATCCACCATTTCATCCAGAGCTGGAAGCAATTTCTTAAGGTTCTCCTCGGTGTCTACAACGGACACCATGATGGGTCTGTCGGAGGACCGAAGCAGATGTTTCTTGTGAATGAGCGTACTCGCACCATAGCCTTCGATCCCGCGAAACACAGTGGCGCCTGCGATGTCGAGTTCCCGGCACTTGGCCACGATGGCCTCGTACAAAGGTTTGTTGTGCCATTTGTCGTCTTCGCCAAAGTGAATCCGCAACATCTTGGCTTTTCCTTCCAGCTTCATAACCGTGCCTCCTGCCGTCTCTCGGTTTTCTCATAGTTATGCGCGTACTTAATGATGTCTACGTCGGACAGCACGACCAAGCCCTGTTGCACCATTTGATCGAGAACGGGCATGAACGCCTTCAGTTTGTCCTCAGTGTCAACCACTGACAGCAGGATGGGGCGATCGTGAGAAAGACTCAGCGCAGCGTCTTTGTGAATTCTTCGATTAGCTCCATAACCGAGAATTCCCCGATAAACGGTTACGCCGGCAATATCGTTAGACCGCAAACCGTTGACGATGGCTTCATGCAACGGCTTCCCGTTCCACTTATCGTTTTCCCCAATGTAGATTCGCATCATCTTGGCTTTGCCCTCGCGCTTTAATGCAGGCCTCTCCGGCTCCGCTTGCTTCTGTTTGTTGTCGGCAGGCTTGACGATCGTAGTGTCGTGCATCTCGATCAGCCCGGTACCTACCATCGCTTGCAGTTTGGGCAACAATTCAGCGACTTTTTCCGCGGTTTCGATGAACTCGATCTTCACTGGTAGATGGACAGCCAAGTCCACCAGATTGGTCGTGTGAAGATGATGATCTGCGCCAAATCCGGCGATACCGCGTGTTACGGTCGCGCCTGATACACCGTGGAAGAAGAGAAAATCCAGAATGGCCGCATAGGAGGCGCTTCCGTGGTAGTGCTGATCTTCAGCCACGTAAATGCCGATCTTCTTACCTGGTCCCGCTGTGAGCATGTGTCCTCCTGACATTAGAGTCCCCTCTGACCTACCAGAAATTCCGCTACGCGGCCCAGCAAGCCGCCGCCGGCATGTTCTCCATGCTTGAGTTGCTCATGAAAGGCCTCCAGTTCCTCACGAAGTTCTGAGCGATTCCGTTCCACGACCCCGTCAATGAGTGTTCGAAGGCGCAAAGGCACAAATTCCTTTAGTTTCCCAGCGTGGTCTAGGCAAAGACTCCCCTGTGTTTTCATCCATTGGACGAACATAGGGCGCTGGAACTGCTGTGCCAGTTCACGCAAGCGGGTTACTTCTTCTTCTCGGACGCGGTGGCAGAGCGCACAATCATCGCTGCTCACTTTCCCACCGGGAGAACCTTTTAGCATCTCCAGAAACACACTCGAAACACTCTCTCCAGGCGTGGAGCGTTCAAGTGAGCCTCCCCTGGAACGAGCAAGCGACCAAGTGTGAAAATTGCACAATCGCAGAGCTGCTTGCGGTCGTACAATTGCAGCCAGCGTCCATTGGAAATCCTTCAGTATCCCACAGATAGGACACGCGCCTTTGGTGAGCGCCTGACCTACGCTTGTTTGTGTAGCAGCGTCAGCTTTCACGCGATTGCCCTCCCTGCGATCATGCCTCCCCAAACCGCTACGAACCCAAAAACCACACTCGTTGCCACGTAGAGAAGCCCCAGTCCGATCTGGCCATCCTGAATCGACCGCAGCGTCTCATACTCGAAGCTGGAAAAGGTCGTGTAGCCTCCGATGAAGCCAATTGGGACCAAATATCGCCAGTTGGGGCTCCAATGTGTCTTCACGGTCAGTAACGCAAAGATCAAGCCAATGAGAAACGAACCCGTGACATTTATGACGAGCGTTCCATAGGGGAAGCGAGTTCCCATTTTGCTGCCGATGTAACTGCCAATCCAAAAACGCAGAATCGACCCCAGACAGCCTCCAATGCCAACGAATAGATATTTCAGCAAGTCGCTCGGTTCCTTTCCCCTTCATCTACAGCTACACGCACACGTCACGAAGCCAAGGTTTTTTCCCTTAGTGTATTTTCTAACGATTCCAAGTCGCGGCGAATGCTGTCTTCGTCTTGTCCGGCTCGCATTTCTTGGTTTCCCAGCAACCTTTCTACCTGAGCACGGTAGCTGTTGGCGTAGGCATCGAATCGGCGTTGGACTTGTCCCAGTGTCCTGTCGGACCAGTCATAAAGCAAAGCGCGGTATGCGGACAAAGACCTTGAAAGTTGAGCCCCGATCAGCGCGGTCAGCCGCTTGGTCGCAAACGATTCGGACGCCTTTTTCACCAGCAACGTAAGTAGCACTGGCCGTCGCAGGTGAAACGTAAGCTGTCCAAGATCGAAGACTGGCATTTCTCGCAGCACGCAGGCAAATTCCTCCTCGGCAGGCACGTCGGTTATCTCCAGAACCTTGGCAGCCGACTGAAGAGTCTCATTGAGTTTGTGAGCGAGTACGTCCATGCGTTGACGCAGAGTTTCGGTTTGATCTTGAACCGTTCGTGTTATCGCGTTGCTCACAACCTCGGCTGCGAGTTTTTCGTCAGAGTCTGGCGACGACCACGACTTAACCAGATAAGATGCGGCTATCTGAAGCATCTTTCCGGAACTCGACTGATTCAACTCGTCCGCTGCACGCCGCGCGGTCTTTTTCATTTCCTCAAGCCGTCCGCTAGCTTGACGCAGCTCGGCTTCGACCACTCGCAGTTGCTCAAGTCTCCTGATCGGAATCTGGTCTTTGCGACGAAGTCGCCCGCGCAAGGCGATTTCTACCGACTGCCGCAAACCTCCTAGTTTGCGGCGGATTGAGCGGATCTTCAGATCTTGCCGTTGGCTGTATAAAGGGGCAATGTCATCCTCGAACCAGCGGGTGAGCAACTCTTTGCTTTCACGAACGACGCTGACGGCATGTATCGCTAGATCAACGTTCAGTTCCTTCCTAATGTGGTCCTTCACATATTCGATCACGTGCGATTGCTCTTGCGCGGTGAGCAGATCGGCTTTACTCAGCAAGACCGTCGCAGGAATCGCTGCGTCATAGAGAATCTGGATGGTCTGAAGATCGTCCGGGGTCAGTGTCGATCCAGCATCAATCAGAACCACGCCCAGGTCGCAGCGTGGAAGGTAGGCAAGCGTCTCAGCCGCTCCCCTAGTGGCCAATGATCCAAGTCCGGGCGTATCTACGAAAATGATTCCATCTCGCAGGCGAGGTGATGCAAGGTGGACCACGATTTTGGTCACGTGCTTCTCATTACCTGGATTGAGCTGCTCAGCCACAAACTCTGGTAGTCGGGAAATCTCATAACGCTCGGGTGAGCGGTTGGCAAACCAGACGTTAACCGAGGGCGATTCGTCATACGCAAGCCGCGTGGGAACCGCAGTAATGGGAGTCACTCCGACCGGAAGCACGTCGTTTTCGAGGATCGCATTCAGCAATGACGACTTGCCGGAACTGACGCGCCCAAACATGGCGATTTCGAAACTATTGTCCTCAAGCCGATCGAGAATCATCGACAACGTGGACCGAAATTCCACCAGCCCGTGTTCGGTGATGACCGTCTCCAACTTCCGGAGGAGAGGCACCTCGTCCCCTGCTTGCTCCAACCTCTCAAGCCGCTGCTGCAGGTTCTCTCCCGTGCCACGCATTAGATAATGATCGAGTTGTCTCACCAGACCTTGGAGTTC
>PLHN01000409.1 GCA_003139975.1 Acidobacteriaceae bacterium | reverse complement strand
CAACTGGCCATCCAGAGCAACGCCGGCCGCGCCCTGCATCGCTATCTTCATGGGCGCAAGCGTAGTCCAGGTGTTTGCGGCCGGATCGTACACCTCAACAACATTGGTGATGGTCCCGCTGCCGTTAACTCCGCCTGCGACGTAAAGTTTGCCGTTGATCACGCCGGTAGCAGGACTTCCATGGGCGCTGGCCGATCCCGGCAAGCTGGTCCAGGCATTGGTTGCAGGATCGTACACGTCGAGATAATTGGCGTATCCGCTGTATCCGTTGCAAGGGGTCACGACGTAGAGTTTGCCGTTGATGACACCGGTTCCACCGCATGCGCTTAAGTGCGGCATTGAAGCCAGAGTCGTCCATGAGTTCGACGGTGGGTCGTATCTGAAGAGAGCCGTGGTTGGCAGGTACCCGTTCCAGCCACCGGTTACATAGAGTTGACCGTTAATCACCCCGGCTCCGTCTCCCTGGTACAAGGTGATAGGCATGTTAGCCAAAGCGGTCCAGGTGTTCGTCTCTGGGTTGAACGCTTGCAGCATTGAGTTCGGACCGCCGTTGTTTCCGCCAGCTACGTAGATGACCCCGTTGATTGACTCCACTGCAGCCGACCCAGTCGGTGCTGGTATTGGTGCCATGGACTTCCATGCCGCATGAGCGGGGAGACTTAGCAGCAGTGCCACCATCCCGAGAGTTACTTTGTTTTTCATTGTTCTCCTTCGTTCTTAGATAGGTTGCCACCGAACAATTCTTTGCGGTACAGCAGCAGTCACGAACGCAGATAGAGAGCGTTGTTAGCTGATTCGTGTCCTGAACTAAAGTGGTGCGGCCCCGTCAGACGGATTGCTCAAAGCTAGCCGCTCACGAGTGGGAGACGACTGTCAAAATCCTGGAATCCGGTTCAACGCTGGGATCGAACAATCTCTTGGGGATGGAGGAAGAGATTCCCGCTACTATGCCACTGGGGTTGGTGTCCAGCAATGGCATGGAGGTGGCCGCGCGGTGGCCCAAGAGTCACTGTTACTACAGCCAGGTTACTACATCCAAGCGATGACTCCGCGCCGGATTGAATTCCTGGCTTACTGGACTGGCGTTCCGCTGCTGAGGCACGTCGCTGCGGTTCCGTCAGAGGCAGAACGAATCGCTCCCGACTGGTCGGCGCAAAATGCGCGCCGGCCGTAAGCGTCTCCGGTGGGCGTGGCCGTGAGATGGAAAGTCGAGGCGGGGGAACCCGCGCATTTCGATATCGAGAAGGAGTACCCGTGCTGCCTGCCGCTGGCGAGTCCGCTGCTGATCAGCATCGCCTGGTGTTCGTTGGCCTCGGCAGCGCCGAAGCCATCCAGATCGGACAGTGTGCAGGTGTACCCCACAGCAGAATAAGTTGCAGCATAGGTGGTCTCGGCCGTGAGAATCATGCGCACCGAGGCCAGGATGGTCGCATCGCTTCCGAAGGGTCGAATGGAAGTTTGCCCCGAAGCTTGCCCCATGCTCTGCAGGTGAATCTGCGGGCTGCTGGCCGCCGCGCCCGCTTTCATTCCGTCGGAGATGCTCTTCAGGAAATCGGGATCGGCGAGCGGCAATTTGATGGTGAACGCAACTTCATTCAACGTCCAGAGTCCCGATTCCATTTTCATGGAAAAGACGATCACGGGCATGAACGGCGTTCTTTGCGCCTGGTTGTCTTTGTAGGTGTGGATCGAGAGTTGGATGTCGTCCTGATCGCCTTGCAGGGAGTCGTTGTCTACGACGATCTCGGTTTTCTGTCCAGTCTTGGGATCGCTGGTGGCAAGCATCACCGGGCCTGTCTCAAACGTTTCAAAGCTCTTCCCCTGCATGTGAAACTGCCCGGCCAGCATGGAATACTGCTGCAGGCTGGTCATCGCCCCGGATTTTTCAAGGGTGGCGCGGGTGATCGCGGGCAGATGCTTCAGGAGGGTTCCCGACTGCTTGCTAAAGAACATTTCCAGCAAAGCCTGACGGGCAGTTTGCGGGGCTTCCTGGGTTGCGCTCTTGGCGCACAGGCCAGAGCTGGACAAAATCAGAGAGAGAATAGCCGCCGCGAGCTTTCGCATGAAGACGCTCCTGCCAAGGGTTGACTCATCTTGGCATTGCGGTGGAAGCGGCTCCAGTTACGGAGGTAAGGAAGCTACTCGGTGTCCGCGAAACGCTACTCACGGTTCGCTTCGCCCAATACCGTAATCTTCGAGTCCGCCCGAAACTTCTTATAGTCACGGAACGTCTGATCAATGTCCTCGCGGTAGTTTTTCACCAGTGCAAGCCGGACATCGAGGCGAAACTGCACATGCCTGGGCAGCCAGACTTCCTCGTTTACCTTCGTCAGGTCGACGACGATCCTCGCTCCCTTGTGAATCCGCGCCAGAAACACGCCGAAGGCGATGGTATCAAGCGCGGTGATATCGAGCTTCACCCATTGCGCCTCTGCCTTGTCAATCCAAACGCGGCCATGGAGCTTGTTGAGCATCCTGGCGTCACGGTGCTTCGGTTCGTATCCCGGACGTGGTTCCCCCTCCAGCACCCATGTGTCCCGGCCATCCATCATCTCCGAACCAACCAGCCGGAAGTTGAAAGCGTCGGCGACCTCCAGCACAAACTTACGATCCTCTTCGCGCTGTTTCTCTTCCTTCTCGAGGCGCTTGCGACGATCGTCTTCCGACTCGTTCTTGCGCTTGTCAATGATCTTCTGGATCTTTTCGTCTTCCTTCTTCACTTCGTCAGCCGGCAACGGCTGGTCGTCCTTCGCAATCAGTTTTTCCACCTGCTCACCGTACACCTCAAGAATGTCCGACGTGCGGATCTCGGTCTTGGCAACGTTGCCCTGCGCGTCGAGTTTGTGCTCTTCCTGCCGCTCAATGTAGGTGTAGTCACGCAGGCGCTTGTCGTTCTCCAGGTCTTTCTGTTCTGCCTGGATGAGCAGCGCCCTGATCTGCTCGGGGGGTACTGTCCCACTGGGGTCTGGCGTTAGCGCGATTGGAGGCGGGGAAACTGAATGGAGGGTGGCCGTGTTTAGCGTTACAAGCGAAGGCGGCTCCTGGCCGGGGGCGAGCCAGACCAGCAGAATGACAGCGAGGATCAGGCGACGACAAGAGCGCATGCTATTTGTACGAACAGCAGAAGGCTGAAGTTCAGTTTCGCAGCCGGACAGTCACCAGGCAAGCGGCTGTCCTCCGTGCCCCCCGAAGCCTGCTCTGAGCAAAGTCGAAGGGCACCCCTTGGTTAACGCTACTTCACCGCCCGCTCCAGGCACTCCGCCCGGAACAACCGGCCATCCACGCGATGAAGCCGCTTTGCCTGTGCCTGGGAAATCAACCGATAATGAAAAATCGTCAGCAGATACTCGGCCACAAACCACACCGGCTTCTGCGAGGTCATCCAGTCGAGATGATCGAAGCGCTTCAGGTTGACGGGCCGCGAAAACGTGCGCAGCGTGCGCTCGCCGCGCAGATTAAAGTAAAGGTTGAAGTAACTGATCGCCAGTTCGCGCAGCGTCCGGTGCACCGGCTCGCGGAACCGGCAACCGGTGAAATTCGATTTCGCCACTGCTCCCCAGCACCCGTCCAGGCGATAAATGGCAATCACATGGTCGGTGTCGTGCTCGGATTCGAAATCCAATAGCAGCGGCGGATAGCCATTCACCCGCAAAGCCGCTGCCGCAAACAGCGCTCCCTCGTAGCAATGAGAAGTATTCTCCCGCAAAACCCGCCGCGGAGACCACGCCGTGTCCTCCAGGTGATACGGCATGGCATCCAGAAACCGCTG
>PLHN01000423.1 GCA_003139975.1 Acidobacteriaceae bacterium | reverse complement strand
TCTTGAAGCGCAGAATCTCCCACATCTCGGTATTGAAGGCTTTCACGATGCGGTTGCCAGTGATGGTTTCGTGGAGAATGTTCTGGATTTCCGCCAGCTTGTCCTGGCCGCCGCGAGTCCTGGTGCGGACCTGCCGGCCGATTTTTCTCGAGGAGTAAAGGATCGCTGGCACAAACAGCAGCAGGACCCACGCCAGCTTTCCTCCTAACAACACGACCACACCCGCGATGAATATCAGCGTGAAGAATTGCTGGAGGAATTCGGCCAGAACGGTTGACATCGCATACTGCACTCGTTCGACGTCGTTGATGATCGTCGAGAGAAGCGTACCGGTTGTGTGTTTGGAAAAGAACGCCGCCGAACTACGCAGGAAGACGTTGTACAAATCGTCGCGCACATCGGTGATCATGCCGTAGCCCGAATAGTTCACCAGATATGTGCCGGCGTAGTCGAAAATCCCTTTGAGCGCCGTGGACGCCACCAGTGCAAAGGCCACGGCGGTCCAGGGATTGTGGAAGTGCGACGGGATTACCTGCTGCAGATTGAAAACGTGTTCGGTACCCGGGATCTTGAAGAGCTGAAGCGTTCTCCCGTCGGAACCGGGGTTGAGCACGCTATCGAAAATGGGACCAATCAGAAGAATGCGAAATGCTTCCAGCAACCCTACCAGTGCCATCAGCACGACCGAAGCCAGGAATGGCGGCAAATATGGCAATACGTATCGCAAGAGGCGCGATAATTGACTGGACCTCGCGTGAGGTCCGCCGCTCCTCGCATCCGCCACTGTAGTGCTTGCCATGCGCGTGATACTTAATTCTACAGGCAGAAACGAACTTCCTGCGGCCTTTGGCCTTAACGCGGGGGGCGGGTTGAGCCCAGGGCCTGAACGAAACTCTGAACAAGTACCACTGTGCAATCCGCAAACTTGCGAGTGCTGGCTTTTTGCGCGGACAAGAGTGTCCGCGCCACACTTAATCAGAGTCCCCCTAAGCTTACTTCGGACTATCCCGATGCACGACCTTTACCTTATATCCGGCTTTCTTCAGCCGTTTGCCCACGTCCTCGGCAATCATCACGGAACGGTGTTGTCCGCCGGTGCAGCCGAAGCTGATCGTCAGGTAGCTCTTTCCCTCACGAACGTAGTGCGGCAGGAGGTAAATTAGCAAATCGGAAATGCGGCTGATAAACTCCTGCGTCTGCGGAAACGACCTTATATATCTCGCGACCTTCGGGTCGCGCCCCGACAGCGGACGAAACTCAGGCACAAAATGAGGATTCGGCAGGAACCGAACGTCGAATACCAGGTCGGCGTCATCGGGCACACCGTGTTTGAATCCAAAACTGACGCAAGAGACCAGAATCGATCGCTCACCGCTTGAACTGTGCGTGAAACGGTCGGTCAGGTGCGCACGTAACTCATGAACGTTGAATTTCGAAGTGTCGATCACCAGGTCGGCGATCGCGCGGATGGTCCGCAGATGTCTTCGCTCAGTACGCAGGGAGGTCCGCACTGTGGTGCCCGTTCCCAACGGGTGTGGGCGGCGCGTCTCGCTAAAGCGGCGAAGCAGGATCGGATCGCTCGCTTCGAGGTAGATGACGCGCGCCGGAATGACTCGCCGCACCGACTTGAGAATCGCCGGCAGCCTTTCGAGCTGCGTGCCCTCGCGCACGTCAACCACCAGTGCCGTTCGCGGAATTTCTCCTGACTGCAAGGCCAGTTCGGCAAAGCGCGGAATTAGTTCGACCGGCAGATTGTCAACGCAGTAATAGCCAAGATCTTCAAAAGCCTTGAGGGCGGAGGCTTTGCCCGAGCCACTCATGCCTGTAATGATGACCAGTTCCGGGCCATCGCGATGCTTAAGTTGGCGATGCTCGCCACCGCGGGCGCGAACGACGCTGCCCGCCGTGCGTTTGGTCTTTTTCACGCCTACGCGAGGACCCATGCCGCAAATCTTAGCATTTTGCACTGGCCGCGACGTCTACAGGTCTGGTTCACCTGGCAGGCAGTGCCAAAGGGAGAAACGGACGTCCCGACGAGGTAACGACGACCGCGGGCGAAGATAAGAGCGGGGAAAACAAATAGGCAGCTTAGACTGGGCCGCCGGCTTAACCTTGGCCTATCGCTTAAAGTACATCCATGCACCAAGCGCCAACAAAACAATGGTTACGATCCAGAGGGTTGAACCGCTCATTCCAGTTTTCTTAGCCATGAAGGATATTGTAAGGCAGTCATCGTTACTTACAATGGGATTGATTCGCGAGGCAGAGCAACCCCGCGAGTAACATTTGTGCTGCGGGATTTTGGAGCCAACCGTTACACTCTTCGTTGATGCTTGCCGTTTCCCACACCGATCGCGTATTCGTTCTCAGCGGAGCCGGCGTAAGCGCAGAAAGCGGAATCCCGACTTTTCGTGGCGTGGGCGGCCTGTGGCGGAATCACCCGATTGAAGAAGTGGCATCCCCTGTGGCGTGGGAGCGCGATCCCCGGCTGGTGTGGGAGTTTTATTCCATGCGCCGGCGAGTTGCTTCCGCGGCAGAACCGAACCGGGCGCACTTCGCGCTGGCAAAGCTAGAGCAGAATCTGGAGGGACGCCTCTTCCTTTGCACGCAGAACGTGGACAACCTGCACGAGCAGGCAGGATCAAAACGGGTCGTTCACATGCATGGAGAACTCTTCAAGAGCCGCTGCGACACGTGCAGCCGTCCTCCTTTTGAAGACTTCAACTTTTGCGAGCCTCCGGCGGAAATTCCCCGTTGCGACTGCGGCGGCCGGATTCGCCCGCACATCTGCTGGTTCGGCGAGGCGCCGTTCGAGATGGATCGGATTTTCCGCGCGCTGGAGAAATGCACGGTCTTCATGGCCGTCGGAACCTCGGGCGTGGTCGAACCGGCCGCCAGCTTCGTGGCCTGCGTCGCCGGCCGTGCACGAACTATCTACGTAGGGCCGGAGAAGCCTGCCAACTTATCTTCTTTTACGCAATGCCACATGGGAAAGGCGGAAGAGGTTTTGCCTGGTCTCCTTGATATTCCGTAACGCGCACGCCGCCATTTGGCGGGCCGCGGCCCGATAAGATTGATCTTTCGTTGAGGGCCGCGCTCTGACGGCAGTCACGACACAGCAATGAACTTACTTACCGGAGCGGTCAGCAGCAAGGCGCTTCTTTTCCCGGTCGATTAACAGTTGCACAAAGATTCCAGAAATCAGCGCACAGATAAATCCTATCCACAACCAGAGCACACTCCTGCGTAGGCATCCAAGGCCAAATACCAGAATGCTCAGAAGGCCCATGACGGCAGTGAGAAAGGCTTTCAGTTTGGCTCCAAATCGGTTCGCCGATGGGTCAGGAGCCAAGTCTGGGCCGGACAACCGAATTCCGGATGATGGTCGGCTAGCCATGGAAGAAGGTACTCCTTCCTTACCCCTTAAGAAAATCCTAGGCTCGCCTGTGGGGCAAGTCAACGCAACCCATTTGCGCAAGCAGGCAGAAAGAAAGAACCTAGCTGGACACGATCAAGAACCGCGGAAATGTGGTGGGCGCGATAGGATCCTAATGTCGCGCTTCATGCGCAAACGTGAAAATCTTTGCGTCTGCAACAGTTTGCATCAGAGACAACAAAATCCGCCAGAAACTCGTGTTCGTTCTTGATTTCTTGCGGACTGGCTGGTACGCTTTTTCTGAGTAGTTCTTCTTGAGTAGTTCGCATAGTTTCCCCCAAAAGACCTAACTCTCCTCCCCATAACAAAGTTCCCCCGCTAGCAACAAAAGCACTTGCCAACCTTCATCTCCGGGGTCCCAATGCGCGCTTCTGCAGTCACTGCACATACATTTTTGTCTATTTCCGGCCGGTCGTTCCGTTTTCTGCTTATCGTGCTTTTCCTGATGAGCGCGAGCTTGAGTGCATTCGCACAGACTCTTACCGTCTCGCCTGCCACACTTACTTTTGCGAATCAAGGGGTGGGCAGCACCAGTGCGGCCAAGATCGTGACGATCAAGAACACCGGTACGTCTGCTCAAGCCGTGGTGATGGCTCCCAGCGGACCTTTTACCGAGACAGATACCTGCGCCGGCAACATCGCGAGCGGCCATTCCTGCAAAATGAGTGTGTATTTCACGCCCACGATTGCCGGGACGGTCCCGGGGGCGGTGAACATCAACGATGCATCGAACAGTCTGCTCGCATCCGTGAGTCTCAGCGGGACGGGCGTCGAACCGGTTACGCTCTCTGTCACGAGCTTGAGTTTTGGGACGGTGTTTGCGGGCAATACGAGCGCAGCGAAGACAGTTACCCTTACAAACAACGGCCAAACGGCGCTCACATTTACCAGCATCGCGCCTACCGGAGACTTCGCCCTTGCGAGCAACACATGTGGCGGAAGCATTAAAGGCAAAGGCAAGTGCGTTGTCGGTGTGACGTTCTCGCCGCTGGCCGTGGGCGCGCTCACGGGCACCCTCACTTTTACTGACAGTGCGTCGAACAGCCCGCAGACGGTTAGCCTCGGTGGGACAGGTTCCGCGCCGGTTGCGATTGCCCCAACCAGCCTGACGTTTGCCAGTCGCAATGTGGGGTCAACCAGCGCAGCGGATACGGTCACGCTAACGAACCATCTCACCACGTCCCTGACGATTTCGACGATCGTCGCCAGCGGCGACTTTTCGATAGCCAGCAACACCTGCGGTTCCAGCGTGGGCGCGGGATTGAAATGTACTATCGGGGTAAATTTTACTCCGACGATAGTTGGCACGCGAACAGGCACGCTCACCATCAGCTTCGGGGCCTTCGGCAGTCCGACGGTGGTCAATCTGACAGGTACCGGCAATGTAAAGGGACTAACCTCGATCACCGTTACACCGGCCAATCCTTCGATTGCCGTGGGGAATACGCAACAGTTTGTTGCCACCGGTCAATTCAGCAACGGCAACACAGCCAATCTGACGAATTCCGTAACCTGGAGTTCGGCGACTCCGAGCGTGGCGACAATCAGCACCACGGGACTTGCGAGTGCTGCCGGGACGGGGCAAACGGTGATTAAAGCGGCTTCGGGCACGATCAACGGATCGACTACGTTGTCTGTCACCGGAGGGGCAAGCTACACCATCGGAGGCACAATCTCGGGTCTTACGGGTTACGGGCTGGTGTTGCAAGATAATGGCGGCAACAACCTGCCGGTCGCTGCCGGGGCAACTGCGTTCACCTTTAGCACGCCCGTTCCCAGCGGTGGCAGTTA
>PLHN01000077.1 GCA_003139975.1 Acidobacteriaceae bacterium | reverse complement strand
AACCGTGCCATTCGAGCGCACGATCACCTTCTGATCTTCTTCGGAGATTTTGTCGCCCTCTGAGACTTTCTCAGCGTCCTCCGCGCCACTCTCCGCGCCCTCTGCGGTTTCAGATTTTGAGGTTCCCGCCCGCCGCATAATCCAGCAGCCTTTGTTCTTGCCGTCGTCTTCGTAAGTCAGCACGCCAGCTTCCCGAAGCTTGGTGAACGCCGCATCCCAAAAATGCAGGTGAAGAATCTCGCTCTCGNNGGCGGTCGAGATCAACTCGGCAAGCTGGGCGGTTTCGTTGTTTCCTGCCTCAATGGCGTGGAGCGCGCCGGCGCGCGCGGCGAGATTTCCTTTGTCTTCCTCGTACCAGCGCGAAACGCGCGCGTAAAGATCCCAGCAATAGAAATCGAAGCGCGGGCCGGAAGCAAGCGCCGCAACTTCGGCACGCGATTTCTTTTCCACGTGGGTGAATCCGACAACCNNCCGGTGTTGTCAATGTAGTTCTGAATGTCGACTTCCCTCCCCGCAAAGCGCAGCAGGCGCACAAACGTATCGCCCAGGATGGCGTTGCGCAAGTGTCCAATGTGGGCAGCCTTGTTGGGATTGATGCTCGAATGCTCAACCAGCACTTTACCTTCGGGGACGTCGGAGGCCAGAACCTGATCGCGGGCCAGAGACGCGGCGAGTCCCGCGCGATTAACTCGCACGTTGATATATCCGGCGCCAGCAACTTCGAACTTTTCTATGCCTTCAACCGCGCCGATTCCGGCAACGATCTCGTCGGCAATCTTGCGGGGAGCCTTGCGAAGTTCGCGCGCCAGTTCAAAAGCAATAGGAAGCGCGAACTCCCCGAACTCGATCTTGGGAGGTTGCTCGACGACGATGTTCGCAACTTCGCGTTGGTAAGTGCGGCGCAGAAAATCGCGCACCGATTCGGTTAGACGACGCTCGAGATGACGATACAAGAATCCCTCTAAATGATTGAAGAAACGATGATTCTAACAAAGTTCGGCAGTCAGCCGGGTTTGACGCACCGTGACAGCGAAACCTATGATGAAAAAAGGTCGTTGGTCGTTGGTCGTCCGGCGCGCGCGAACTTTGTCAATCTCCGAGATGACCCGTCCCGAGCTCACCGGTCAAGCTCACAGCCTTTAGCGTATCCGTCTCGCGAACGCCTAAGGACGAACGACCAACGACTGGTTTTCTCATGCGCATTGCCTACCTAGACTGCTTTTCCGGCATCAGCGGCGATATGTTCCTGGGCGCGCTGGTGGATGCCGGAGTTTCGGCCGGCCTGCTCGAAGAAACGGTCACCGCGCTGGGACTCGGCGCGAAACTCGAAATTTCCCGCGTAGTCCGCGGAGGTATCGCAGCGACCAAGGTCGATGTGAGCGTCGTCGGCGAAGAAAATATACCGCACGAAGCCTCTCACGAGAAAAGTGCCAACAAGTCCTCCCCCACACATTCGCACTCACACAAGCACACTCATAGCCGCGGCCTGGCCGAAATTCGAGCAATCATTGAGAAAGCCGCGATCGGCGCGACGGCAAAGGCAACTGCGATCCGCATCTTCGAGGCCCTGGCCGCAGCCGAGGCGGAGATTCACAATACCTCCGTTGAGCAAGTGCATTTTCACGAAGTCGGCGCCGTAGACGCAATGGTAGATATTACTTGCGCCGCCGTGGGATCGGAGGCGCTGGCGGTGGACGAATGGGTGTGCTCGCCGCTCAACGTAGGCGCAGGCACCGTGAAATGCGCGCACGGAACGCTGCCCGTGCCCGCGCCCGCAACCGTCAAACTGCTGAAAGACGCGCCCGTCTATTCGTCAGGTCCGCAGGTGGAACTGGTAACCCCGACCGGCGCCGCAATCGTAAAAACGCTGGCAACACGCTACGGCACATTCCCCGCGATGAAGATTGACCACGCAGGCTACGGCGCTGGGTCGCGCGAATTTGTAAATCATCCCAATGTCTTGCGGCTGACGGTGGGAGAGGCGATCGCGGCAGCGCTGGCAGGCATTGCGACCAGTGTTTCCGCTGCAGAGAAAGCAATGGAGCGCGTGGCCGGGGACCGCATCGTCATACTCGAGGCAAATCTCGACGACCTGAGTCCCCAGGTGCTCGCCTACGCCATGGAGCGTCTGCTCGCCGAGGGCGCGCTCGATGTGTTCAGCGTGCCGGCGCAGATGAAGAAGAACCGCGCCGGAGCGCTGCTGACCGTGCTCGCAAAGCCGCTAGACGCCGACCGTCTGACAAAAGTGATGTTCGCCGAAACCACAACGCTAGGCGTGCGCCGGCGCGATGAACACCGGCGAGTGCTCGATCGGCATTGGGAAACAGTCGAAACCGAGTGGGGTCCGGTGCGCATCAAAGTTGCGAACATGAACGGGACAGTTTCCAATTACGCTCCAGAATTTGAGGATTGCCGGCAGATTGCGACCAAGCATCAAGTGCCGCTGAAGAAGGTTATGGAAGAAGCGCTACGGAAGTATAGCGCGCCCAGCTTGGTGGATGAGTTGTAGCGCCGGCATCCTGCCGGCTGTCCCGAGGGCGTC
>PLHN01000431.1 GCA_003139975.1 Acidobacteriaceae bacterium | reverse complement strand
ATCGGCCACATCTTCAAGCTCGGGTACAAGTATTCGCACTCGATGGGCGCAACCGTGCTCGACCGCAATGGCAAGGAAGTGGCGCCGATCATGGGCAGCTATGGCATCGGGATTGAGCGCATCTTAACCGCGGCCGTCGAACAATCGAACGATGCGAACGGATTCTGGCTGGCCCCGTCGATCGCCCCGTTTGACGTGGTCGTGGTCAGCACCAACAGCGGCGACGAAAAGATCCGGACCACCGCCGAGGACATTGCGCAGCAATTGGAAGCCGCCGGGCTGGACGTGTTACTAGACGACAGGGACGAACGGCCAGGGGTAAAGTTCAAAGATGCTGACCTGGTGGGCATGCCCTTCCGCGTCAATGTCGGGAAGAAGGTTACCGAAGGTATGGTCGAGGTGGTTCGGCGCTCGACTCTAGAGAGGGTCGACGTTAACATTTCAGCCATAACCGATCATCTCCGCGGACTTGTCCGTGGACCGAGTGCGAGCTAGAAGTAACGGGCGCTCGCAACCGGCGGTTGACGAGCAAACACAATGGCAACGCTTAGACTGGTCTTCGGCTTTGGGGTGTTTGCGCTGGTGGTGCTCGTGTGCATCAAGTTGATTCCACCATTTTTCTCCAATTACGAGTTGGAGGACGCGATCAAGAACGACGCTCTGCAGGCCACTTACAGCACGCGCACGGAAGAAGATGTCCGCAATGCCGTCATAAAACACGCGCGCGATTACGACATTGCGCTAACACCCAAACAAGTACGCGTGACGCGAGTCGGCAGTTTCGGCAATGGCACTTTGACAATTCAGGCGGATTACAGCGTGCCGGTCGACTTTCCTGGCTACTCGACGAGCTTGGAATTCCATCCTTCCAGCAACAATAAGGGCGTGTTTTAAAAGCAGCGGCCCCACTCCGAACCCGGCTTCAACTCGGTCCCAGCTCACATTTCCTTGCCGCAAAAAGGCCCGATGCATCGTGCCGACTAGAGCCCACTCCTTCCTTTGCAGTCGCGGGTACCGCGGTAATCTGCACGCCACGTGGTTATTGCCGATGCTAGATAGCATGAATTCTCTCCACACCATGGGGATGACCGGAATCTATGTACATCCGGGCACGGCCGTCCTTGGCGTCGCCAGCCTGCTGGGGGTTGTCCTCACAATGGCTGCTTTCTTCAGGAAGCGGTTCTTGGCCGCACCGCCGGATCGGTCGCAAGCCGCACAGAGAGAGCCCATCGATGTGGCATGCGAAAGCGCGTTGCGTTTGCGAACGGTGGCAGAGGCAATCCCGCAGATGATCTGGACGGCAACGGTCGATGGAAGCCGCGACTACGTGAATCAACGGTGGTGCGACTATACCGGCCTCGATTTGGAACAAGCCGGTGGGCATGGTTGGGAGGCTGTGATCCATCCGGACGACCTGGATTTGTGCCGGAAGAGTTGGGAAGAATGCGTCCGAACCGGCGAGGCGCTCGAACTCGAGTATCGTCTCCGCCGTGCCGCGGATGGAACTTACCACTGGCATCTGGCCCGAGGCCTTCCCTTAAGGGATCCCGAGGGAAGCATCGTGAAATGGTTTGGAACCTGCACGAACATTGACGACCAGAAGCACAGCCAGAAAATTCTCGAACAGCAAATCAAGGAACGAACCGAGGAACTCACGGCCGCGAATGAGAATCTGAAGCGCGAAATGTGGGAGCGCGAGCAGGTCCAAAACGATCTCGATCAGCAGAACGTGACGATGGTGGCGGAGATAACCAAGCGGTCGGAGCGCACGGTTCTCTTATCGAAGATGGGCAAATTGTTACAAAGCGCCATCAATATGGACGAAGCCGTCTCGATCATCTTGGGTTTTGCGCCCAAGATTTTCCCAGACTTTCGGGGAGCATTGCTTCTGGTGGATGCCGCCAGAAGCCTGCTCGAAGTGAAGGGCTCATGGGCGGCCTGCAAAATGCCGGCCGTGCCAACGTTCGATATGTGTTCGTGCTGGGCCCTGCGCACCGGACAAAGACACTTCGTGGAAGTGGGCGACCAAACCGCCCCGTGCGCGCATGCAAGTTCGGCAACCGACCCTTACTTATGCGTTCCCATCATGACCCAGGAAGGAGCGGCCGGTATTCTGCACCTGCAGGCGATCATGGACACCCGCGACCCATTCGAGTCCGAGCTTCTCATCACCAACTCATTTGCCGAGCAAGTCGGGGTCTCCATCGCCAATCTAAGGCTGCAGGAGGCGCTGCGGCAGCAGTCGACGAGCGATGCCCTCACTGGGCTCTACAACCGCCGCTACCTGGAGGAAAGCCTGGAACGCGAATTGCGGCGGGCGGCAAGAGCGAAGCAGCAGCTGAGCCTGGTCATGTTTGATCTGGACCATTTCAAAACTTTCAACGACACATTTGGTCATGAAGCGGGCGACGCGGTCCTGCGCGAGATGGGCGCTTCCCTCGCCAGGACTGCCCGGGCAGAGGATATTTCTTGCCGCTTCGGGGGCGAAGAGTTTCTCCTGATTCTGCCGGGCACGAGCCTGGACGGAGCCCGGACGCGGGCCGAGCGGGTGCGATCCCAAGCAAGGAAGCTCGCCGTAATGCACCAAGGGAAGCCAGTTGGAACGATTACGGTCTCGCTCGGCGTTGCCGCATTTCCGGCCCATGGCTCATCGGCCAAGGAGTTGATCGCGAGCGTTGACGCGGCACTCTATCGCGCAAAAAGAGAAGGGCGGGATCGAGTTGTGGTAGCTGAGACGGCAGAGAGCGGCGCGGTCGCAGCCGGCGCGACGCACTGACTCGTCCATCTGGTCAATGTTAGTTGTGCTTTCGGTCAGGAACCCTGATGGCCTCCCGGCACTCATCCTCGTCCTTCCCACACCCGCCCATCCTTTGACACGCATCCAAATAGTGTAGGGATCGCCCGGTGATTTAAAATCAGTCACACACGTATCTTGCCTGTAAAATCCGTTTCGGACTGAGAATTGCTCTGGTCCTTGACACACCACTGTCTTCATGGCAATTAGGTTGAAAATTCCGGCGGTTGGAAGGCGTGGCGGAAGCGCGAAAAGCCGCTTGCGCGTCAAAGACCCAGTCGTGCGCTATGCGCTCGTGGCCTTCGTCTCGCTGGCGCTGGTGGTGATCGGTTTTTTTGCCTACTGGTATGTAAAGTACGACCGGATTATCGAACAGCGCTTCCGTGGGCCGGTGTTCGCGACTTCCGCGAAGATCTACGCCAGTCCAAGGGTAGTGCGGGTTGGATCCAACGACACGATCAACGAGATTGCGGCCGAGTTGCGGCGGGCGGGATATACCGAACAGCAGGGAGGATCGCCTCTTGGCAGCTACCGCGTGCACGGCGGAACCATCGAAGTACTGCCCGGCCCTGAGTCGTATCACTCGCCCGAGCCGGCAACGATCACGTTGGCGGACGGAGCGGTAACATCCATTTCGAGCCGCTCGGCTGGGGAATTAGAAGCGTACGAACTGGAACCGCAGCCGGTAACGTCGCTGTTTGACGCCGAGCAGCGCTCCAAGCGCCAACTGGTGAAGTACGACGAGATCCCCAAAGTGATGGTCGAAGCCGTTACTTCGATCGAAGACCGGCGTTTCTTCCAGCACAGCGGCGTGAACTTCATGCGCCTGATCGAAGCGGCGTGGGTGGATTTCACACACCAGCGGCATCAGCAGGGCGGATCGACGATCACGATGCAGCTTTCGCGCGCGTTTTTTCTGAGTCCGGAAAAGACGTTCAAGCGCAAGATGATCGAAATGCTGATCGCGGTCGAGCTGGAGCAGAAATTTTCCAAGCAGCAGATTTTCGAGTTTTATGCCAACCGCGTGGATCTCGGACAGCGCGGATCGTTCACGATCTCCGGATTCGCCGAGGGCGCGCACTCCTACTTCAACAAAGACCTGAAAGACATCACCTTGCCGGAAGCGGCGCTGCTGGCGGGTTTGATCCAGGCGCCCAGCTATCTCTCGCCCTACCGGCATCCGGAACGGGCGCAAGAACGGCGGAACACCGTGCTGGAGGCGATGGTGGACACGGGCGCGATCACGCGCGCGCAGGCCGACAAGGCGAAGGCCACGCCGCTGAAGCTGGCGCCTCCGAACGTGGAAGCGAGCGACGCGCCCTACTTCGTGGACATGGTCCGCGACACTGTTCTTACCAAGCTCAACGAGCACGAGGTGAACGATCAGCAGTTCCGAATTTACACGACACTCGATCCGCAGTTGCAGCAAGCAGCCGCGCAAGCGGTGGAGACGGGCATCAAACTGGTCGACGACCAGGTCACCAAGATGCGGACGAAGCGGACCAAGATCGGGAAGAACAAGTTTGAAACGACTGTCACTCCCGGCCCGCAGGCACAGGTAGCGCTGGTGGCGATGGATCCGCATACGGGCGCGATCAAGGCGCTGGTCGGCGGCAGGAATTACGCAGCCAGCCAGCTGAATCATGCGCTGGCCAAGCGGCCCACCGGATCGATTTTCAAACCATTTGTTTATGCGGCAGCCATAAACTCGGCGGTGGACGGAAACGCGACCGTGATTACGCCTGCTTCGATTGTGAGCGATCAGCCGTCTACATTCGCCTATGGTGACCAGATCTATGAGCCTCGCAACTACAAAGAGGAATACCACGGCGATGTCACGCTGCGTTACGCGCTGGCGCTTTCGTTGAACAATGCGACGGTAAAGGTGGCGGAGGAGGTCGGCTACGACAAAGTGGCCGACCTGGCAAAGTCGGCGGGGATCGCCTCGGTAAAAGCAACGCCTGCCATGGCGCTCGGCGCCTATGACGCGACGCCGGTGGATATGACTGCAGCCTACACGACGTTTGCAAACGGGGGGATGCGGTTGTCGCCGGTGTTTGTGAATTCTGTCCGCAATGCGCAGGGCGATGTGATTGTGAACTTCGGAACGGAACGGAGAGAAGTGCTGGATCCGCGGATCGCGTTTGTGATGACGCGCATGCTCGAAGGTGTCATAAACTTCGGCACAGCCTATGGCGTTCGCCAACGCGGTTTTACGGCGCCGGCCGCGGGCAAAACTGGAACTTCGCATGACGGATGGTTCGCTGGTTATACCAGCAATCTCCTGTGCATTGTGTGGGTAGGATATGACGATTACAGCGATATCCGGCTAAGCGGCGCGCAAACGGCCGCACCGATCTGGGCCGAATTCATGAAAAAGGCCGTTGCGTTGCCGCAATATCAGGACGTAAAGCCCTTCACGCAGCCGGAAGGAGTGGTGGACGTCGAACTGGATAAAATCACGAACCGGCTGGCAACCCCTTCCTGCCCCGATACCTATACGATTGCTTTCGTAGCCGGTACGGAGCCACGCGATACCTGCGACCAGACCAGCGAAAAGCAGGGCTTTTTCTCGCGCCTGTTTGGCGGAAAGTCCGAAACCCCGCTGCCCCCGCCCACAACCAATGGGAACCCGCGGCCGGCTAGCGGTGTCCAGCCTGAGGAAGAGGCCAAGAAAAAGAAAGGTTTCTTCGGTAAAATTGCTGGAGTATTCAAGGGCGATGGCGGGGCGGGCAAGACCGACAAGAATGCCGCTGCACCGTCGAAACCAGCAAATGGCAGTTCCCCGCCGCCCTAAGAAGTGGTATAAGCAGGTTATCTTCAGGAGGTCGCCATGCCTTCCTCACCTTCGGCAACGCTGTGGGGCGTTGTCCGATCGGCTCTTCTGTCGTTCGTGCTACCGACCCTCATCATCCTGATTCCGCCGGTCTCAACGGTTGCTCCCTTACATGCTCAGAGCCTGGAACAACTGGCGGTCGGACCTCCGCAAATCCATCGCACGGAGCCGCCCCCGGCCAGCGCATCGGCCCGGGAGTTGGAGAGTGTCGGCGATGCCCTCCAAACTGACAAGAACTATCTGGACGCGATTGACTACTACAAGGCCGCTCAGGCAAAAGACCCTCACAATGCGGTTTTGCTCAATAAGATCGGCATCTCGCAGTTACAGCTGCACCGCTACAAAGAAGCGAAGAAGACCTTCGAACTTTCTATACGAACCGACAAAAATTATGCCAACGCCTATGCCAACCTCGGCGTGGTCTATTACGAGGAAGCGAGCTTCGCAAAGTCAATCCGAAATTACGCCAAAGCCATCTTGCTGGACAATAATGAAGCGGTGTTCTACAGCAACCGCGCGGCCGCGTTATTTGCGAAGAAGGAGTTCGCCAAGGCCAGCATGGACTATGCGAAAGCCGTCGAGTTGGATCCCGACATTCTTGAGCGCAGCGAGCGCGGCGGAGGCGTGCAGGCGCGATTGCCCTCACCGCAGGATCGTGCGCACTACGATTACGTCCTGGCAAAGCTGTACGCGCGAAATGGAATGCCAGAACGATCGCTGCACTATCTAAGAAGGGCGATGGAAGACGGCTACAGGGACATCAAGGACGTCTATAAGGACGCCGAGTTCAGCACGGTGCGGAACGATCCACGGTTTGCCGAGTTGATGGCGTCGAAGCCCGTGCCGATTCCAGAGTAGCCGAAGGGTCCCATGCCACTTCCAATTTTCTTCGATGTATGATTTGCCAAATCGGCTTCTATTCGAGACCGGTCACTCCTCGTAACAAATTGTCTTGAAATCAGTTAGAGTTCGTCCAGAAAATATTGGCGAACTCCGAAACTTTGTTGGCGGCCTTGTGTTTCTTAAGGATATTCCTCCTGAAAACAAACAGGGTGAGTAAGGAGAAACAACCACCGGTTGCAAACCCGAGCACGCCCCAAGCAAGCAACCGGTGGATTGTCTTTAGAACGCAGGTTTTAAGGTTTCAGAGTTTCAGAGTTTCAAGGTTTTATGGTCTCCATAGTTTCGTGGTCTGAAGGCCGTGAATTTTGGGCCGTCTGGTGTAACACTTTGAAACATTGAAACCTTCTTCTCATCCGCCGCGTTCTTCTGTGTAATCGGAAACCGCCTTCTTCCATTTTCCCTGAGCCTTGAGAATGTACTCGACCGCGTCGCGGGCAGCGCCTTCTCCGCCAGCATGCGATGTGACCCAGTGGGCTTCGGCCTTAACCTCAGGACGAGCGTTCTTCACGGCGATGGCCAATCCGCATTTGCGCATGACCGGAAGGTCGATGACGTCGTCGCCGACAAAAGCCGCTTCGGCGGCGGTGATCTCGTCTTTTTCGAGAATCTGCGCGAAGACGCCAGCCTTGTTCTGAATGCCCTGGTGCACGTGGTCGATCTTGAGATCACGGGCGCGCAGGGCGACGGTTTCAGAAATGCGCTTGGTTATGAAGCCAGTCTTAATGCCGGCAAGCCGAGCCAGAGAAATGCCCGTGCCATCGTGCGCGTGAAACCCCTTGGCTTCGATGAGGGAAGCGCTACCGAGGCCGAATCCGCGTTGCCCACCGTGTTGGGCGGATTGTTCCAGCACACTTTGCTGCGCGCCGGAGGGCGCAGGGAAAATCCAGATTTTGCCGTCGGTGAGAACGCCGTCAACATCGAAAAGAATGAGCTTTATTTTGCGTGCGCGAGCAGCGGCGGATGGTTTAGGCATCGCCGAAATTCTAGCAGGCTCGTGTGGGGACGGGCGCCCTCCGCGAGCATGCCCTTAGCCGAAGGGTCCGAGCCGAGCGCAGCTCGGCCTCCACCTCCAGTGCCAGTGGTGGCACAATTTAAGGTCTACCCTGATTTTCGCCCATTTACTTACACATACTAATGTGTAATGCTATACACATGGCAACGAACCTCGCATTAGACGACCGTCTCATCGAAGAAGCGCGCCGGGTCGGCAAGCACAAGACCAAGAAAGAAGCGGTCAACGCCGCACTAGGCGAGTATGTGCGCAAGCATAAGCAGATGCGCATTTTGGAGGCCTTCGGCACCGTCACCTTCGATCCCGCCTACGATTACAAGGCGGAGCGGCGGCGCAATAGAAGTAAGACTTCGCGGCGCCACGCATGATGGTGCTTGTGGACACCCCGGTCTGGTCGCTCGCGCTGCGGCGCCGGCCGGAGCATCTCAGTGGATCACAACAGAGTCTCGCCAACGCCCTCGCCGAATTGATTCGCGAGGGACGCGTGCAGTTGGTGGGACCGATCCGCCAGGAGTTGCTCTCCGGAATCCGCGAGGAAGCTCAATTCAAGAAGATCCGCGACTATTTACGAGCCTTTCGCGAGCCCTCGCTCGAGGCAGAGGACTACGAAGACGCTGCCCGTATGAGCAATCAATGTCGTAGCCACGGCATTGCCGGATCACCCGTCGACTTCTTGATCTGCGCCGCCGCTCACCGCCGCGGCTGGGCCATCCTCACCTCTGATCGGGATTTCCAGAACTACGCATCGGTGCTGCCTGTGCGCCTGCACTCGGCCTCGACATCACCAGAGTTCTAGCGTTTGATCTTCGACGATTTAGGCATAGGCGAACATTTTACGAAACTGTCAATTCCCGTTACAATTCCCTTCATGCCGTCCGCAGTCCCCCCTTCCCTTGCCTGGGCCCATCCACTCGTTCAGGAGTGGTTCGTCTCGCGCTTCGGAACTCCAACCGAACCGCAGGAGCAGGGCTGGCCGCACATTCTCGCCGGGTATACCACGCTGATCTCGGCTCCCACCGGGTCCGGCAAGACGCTGGCCGCCTTTCTGGCCTGCATAGACCGGTTGGTGCGCAAAGCGCTGGCAGGCGACCTGCGCGATCGCACCGAAGTTCTCTACGTATCGCCGCTCAAAGCTCTGGGCAATGACATTCAGAAGAACCTCGAAATCCCGCTCGGCGAAATTTTGCAAATGGCAGGCGAGCGCGGCCTCCTGATGCCCGAGATTCGTACCGCGGTCCGCACCGGCGACACGCTGGCCAAGGACCGCCGCCTGATGCTCAAGCGCCCGCCGCACATTCTGGTAACGACACCCGAGTCGCTCTACATTTTGCTGACCGCCGAGAAGAGCCGCGCCATTCTTCGCGACGTGGAAACGTTGATCGTCGACGAGATTCATGCGGTAGCGGACGACAAGCGCGGCGTGCATCTTTCGCTCTCCCTTGAACGGCTCGATGAACTCGCCCATCGCCCTCCCGTGCGCATCGGCCTCTCCGCGACGCAAAAGCCGATCGACGAAGTAGCGAGGTTCCTGACGGGCAACTCGGACGGGCATCACACCCGGCCCGAACCGGTAATCGTCAACGTGGGCCACAAGCGCACGCTCGACCTCGGAGTCGAGGTGCCCCGCTCGGAACTTGGTCCCGTCGCTTCGAACGAAATGTGGGATGAAATTTATGAGCGCCTTGTCGAACTGGTGAACACCCACCGTTCGACGCTCGTGTTCGTGAACACACGCCGCCTCGCCGAGCGCATGGCGCACCACCTCGGTGAGCGGTTGGGCGAAGAAAATGTCGCGGCCCACCACGGTAGCCTCTCGCGCAAGCTGCGCCTGGAGGCGGAACGCAAGCTGAAAGAAGGCCAGGTAAAGGTGCTGGTAGCGACCGCCTCGCTTGAGCTGGGCATCGACGTCGGAACCGTCGATCTGGTCTGCCACATCAGCTCTCCGCGCTCGATTGCAGTCGCCCTGCAGCGTGTAGGCCGCAGTGGCCACTGGCGTGGCGCGGTTCCCAAGGGACGCTTCTTCGTCACCACGCGCGACGATCTGGCCGAGTGTGCTGTCCTGGTGCGCGCCATTCGCTCGGGAGATCTGGACCGTCTCATTTTTCCCGAAGCGTCTCTCGATGTCCTGGCACAGCAGATTGTGGCGTGTTGCGCGGTCTCTCGTAGCGCCGGCGGCGAGGACAAGGATGCCACTCACGACGGCTGGGACGAAGACGAACTCTTCGCGCTCGTCAAGCGAGCCTATCCCTATCGCAATCTTTCGCGCTCCACGTTTGACGAGGTCGTCGAAATGCTTTCCGAGGGCATTGCCTCGCAGCGCGGACGCTACGGCGCCTATCTCCATCACGACCGCATCAACCGCAAGCTGCGCCCGCGCCGCGGCGCGCGCCTTGCCGCCATCACGAGCGGCGGCGCGATTCCCGACAATGCCCTGTTCACCGTTGTCGCCGAGCCCGACGGTGCGGTGGTCGGCACGGTCGACGAAGACTTCGCCGTCGAAAGCATGGCCGGCGAGGTCATGCTGCTGGGCAATACGTCGTGGCGCATTCGCAGGATTGAAGGCCGGTCGTCGCGCATCATCGTCGAGAACGCTCAGGGCGCGCCTCCCGGCATTCCCTTCTGGCGAGGCGAAGCTCCGGCGCGCACCTCGGAGCTTTCCGAGCAACTCGGCCAACTCAGAAAAGACATCAGCGACCGTTTGCCGGGCGTGGTTCCCGTGGAAGGCTGGCGCAATTTGCCGGTGGTCGCCGAAGCGGTCTCGTGGCTGGGCGAAGAGTGCGGGCTGGATCAGCCGGGCGCGGAGCAGTTAATCCAGTACATACTCGAAGGCCGCGCCGTGCTCGGCGACGTGCCCACGCAGACTACCGTCATCGCCGAGCGCTTCTTCGACGAAGGCGGCGGCATGCAGCTCATCATCCACGCTCCCTTCGGCGGCCGCATCAACAAGGCTTGGGGTCTCGCGCTGCGCAAGCGCTTCTGCCGNNTCTGCCGCGGCTTCAATTTCGAGTTGCAGGCGGCAGCGACCGACAATGGATTGAACATTGCCCTCGCCGAGCAGCACAGCTTCCCTCTCGCCGACGTCTTCCAATTCCTCCATTCGGAAACCATGGCGCCAATCCTTGAGCAGGCCGCGCTAGCCTCGCCCATCTTCCAGACGCGCTGGCGCTGGGACGCCACACGCGCGTTGGCACTCCTGCGCTTTCAGGGAGGCAAGAAGGTTCCTCCGCAGATTCAGCGCATCCGCTCCGACGATCTGCTGGCCTCGGTCTTTCCCGACGTGGCCGCCTGCTTCGAGAACATTGAAGGCGACATCAAGATTCCCGATCACCCGCTGGTGCACGAGGTGATGAAGGATGTGCTCACCGAAGCCCTCGATATCGATGGCCTGCGCGACGTCCTGCGCGCCATCGAAGACGGCCGCATTCGCTGCCTCGCCGTCGACACTCCGGTGCCGTCGCAGTTCTCGCATGAGATTCTGAACGCCAATCCGTACGCCTATCTCGATGACGCACCGCTTGAAGAACGCCGCGCGCGCGCGGTCGAGATGCGGCGCGTGCTCCCGGAAGCGGTGCTCGAAGAAGTCGGAGGCCTCGATCCCGCGGCCATCGCGCAGGTCGAAGCCGAGGCTTGGCCCGACGTCCGCGACGCCGATGAATTGCACGATGCGCTGCACACGTTGGTGGCAGTGCCGGAAGGCAGCTCTCAGCTCTCAGCTCTCAGCTCTCAGGAAAGCAGTTCTCAGGCCGCAGGTCTCAGGTCTCAGGAGAATCTGTCGACTGCTGGATGGCGAGCCTTCTTCGAGCGCCTGGTTGCAGAGCGCCGAGCCGTTGTGGCTGAAGTACGCGAGCGGAAATTCTGGGTAGCAGCAGAACGAGCGGAGATGTTTGCCGCACTGCATCCAGATGCGTTTGCGGGTGTGGCGCGGACCTGCCCTGAGCGTGAGTCGAAGGGGCCCTCGCCCGCGACCGAGGCCGCAAGCAACACGAGCCCAAGCTCTACTAGAGACGACGCCATTCTAACCGCCGTCCAAGGCTGGATGACGCATCTCGGGCCAACGACAGCGGCGGAACTTGGCGGCTTGCTCGGAGTGAGCGCGTCCGACATCGAGAAGTCTTTGCTGCGGATGGAGGCCAGCGGCGCGATTCTGCGGGGCAAGTTTCGGCCTGCGGCTGACCGAGCCCTGCAAGACCCAGCCTCACGCGAGCCCCAGACCGAGTGGTGCGAGCGCCGCCTGCTGGCTCGCATTCATCGCCTGACGGTCGCCACGCTGCGCAAGCAAATCCAACCTGTAACGGCCGCGCAGTTCATGAACTGGCTGTTGCGCTGGCAGCATATCGCTCCCGGCACGCAGGTGCGCGGCGAGCATGGCACGCTCGAAGTCCTTCGCCAGTTGCAGGGATTCGAGATTCCCGCCAATGCCTGGGAGCGCTTCATTCTCGCCCGCAGAATCTCGGACTACGATCCCGCGCACTTGGATCAGCTCTGCCTGAGCGGTGCCGTCGGATGGGGCCGATTATCCCCTCATCCCGCAACGCTGGAACCTGTGTCAGCCATGGGTTTTGGGAAGGGCACGACTTTAGTCGTGCCGCCCGATGGCAAAAGAAATCTCGGGCTTTAGCCCCTGGGCC
>PLHN01000385.1 GCA_003139975.1 Acidobacteriaceae bacterium | reverse complement strand
CCGCGCACCAGCAGCGCCCCCTGGTTGCGGATCATGGGCCCGAGCCACTCGTCTTTGTGAAGAGCGTAAGCGGAGGCGCAGGAGCAGGCTTCCTGTCCGAGCCCGAAGTAAACGCCGCCGACGACTTTGCCCTGCTTGTAGAGATTTTCTAGCGCCGTTTCCATGCGGCGGTTGAGCAGCATCCAACGATAGATTTCGATTACCTGCTGCTTCGACAAATACTTCGACTCACGGATGGGCGGCGCGGGGGCGGAGAGATCGCCGCTTTCCACTTCGTAGCGGACTTCGTCGCCAGCGCGAACCTGGCGCAGCTTGAATGCGGGCTTCTCGAGGCGATAGTCGAGGATCGCGAAGGTGCGAAGATCGCCGTTCGCTTGCTGCCGTTCGCGGGCCGCCGTTCCAGTTCCAAGCCTGTGCTCGGCTTTCTTTACATCGGCAGTGAGTTGCTTCTTCGCAGCTGGCTTCTTGTTTGCCATGATAAGTCCGCGCAACATGCTAACACCGTCTTCGACGCTGGCCTTTTTCGCGGACAAGAATGTCCGCGCCACACGACGCTTCGCGTCAGCCAGCGAACAAATCATCCTCACCGCGCACCCGTCGCAACTCCTCCGGCACCTTCATCGGCACGCCCACCGTCTGTCCCAGCAGCGCATCGAGCGTTTCCACCCACAGCATCTGCCGTCCAAACACCGTGCCCAAGTTGCGAGAGAGCGCATGCGCGACCTCATTAAGATCTACGTCGCGCCCCAATTCCTTCTGCATCGAGGTCACCGGCTTCGCCGTGATCCCGCAGGGCACAATCAAATTGAAATAGCTGAGGTCGGTGTTCACGTTTAGGGCGAATCCGTGCGAAGTGACCGATCGGGAAATATGCACACCGATAGCGGCGATCTTGGCCTCTTCGGGGTAGGGGCGAGTCTCTGACCTGCCCTGATCGGGGCGGAGCCCCGATACCACACCTTCTGTTTCTGTCCAAACGCCGGTGAGTCCGGCGACCCGTTTCGTGGCGATCCCAAAATCCCCGCAGGTGCGGATTAACACTTCCTCTAGTTGCCGCACGTAGTCGACCACGCCGAGGGTTTTTCTGGCGCCGGCGGTTTCGCGGGCGGGGGCGCCCGCGCCACACTTGCGCAGTTCATGCTGACGTAGATCAAAAATCGGATATCCCACCAATTGTCCCGGGCCATGAAACGTAACGTCGCCGCCGCGGTCGCACTCAAAGACTTCGACGCCGCGAGCAGCAAGGGCCTCGGCCGACACCAGCACATTCGCGGCCTTGGCATTGCGACCCAGAGTGATCACCGGCGTGTGCTCCAGCAACAGAAGCACGTCGCCGATCTGCCCCGCTTTGCGCAGTTCGACCAGCTTTTGCTGCAAGCGCAGGCCTTCTGCATAGGCAAGGGTCCCGAGTTGCACTACCGAAATTACGGCCATCCCTTGAATTATCGCCGAATCGCTAGCAGGCTGCGGAAAAAGCCGTTTCTCAGTAATCAGCGGTACCTCAGCGGCTAAAGAGGCTGCGGAAAAACTCTCTTATGAGCTGGGGCCGTTACCTCAGCGGCTAAAGCCGCATTCAAAGCAGTGCGGTTACCGCAACGCTGAAGCGTTGCGCCACCCAAAATCAAGAGCAACATGGGGCTTTTCCGCAAACTGCTAGACGGCTACGGGCTGCTTCGATCCCACCGGGACCGGCGTGAGCCACTGATAGCGGTCGGGTTTTTGGCCATGCACGATTCCGTAGAATTCGTCCTGGATCGCCTTTGTGATGGCGCCAATTTTTCCTTTGCCTACGGTGATCCTGTCGACCGAACGGATGGGCGTGATTTCGGCGGCTGTACCGGAGAAGAAAACTTCGTCGGCGATGTAAAGCGATTCGCGGGGGATCTGCTGCTCGATGATTCGGATGCCTAAGTCGCGGGCGATCTGCAGCACGGAGTCGCGCGTGATGCCGGGCAGGACGGAACAGCCGATGGGCGCGGTCTGCAACACACTGTTGCGCACGACGAACAAATTCTCGCCCGAGCCTTCGGCGACGCAACCGTTCACATCGAGCGCAATGCCCTCGGCAAAGCCGTTGACGATGGCTTCCATTTTGATGAGCTGCGAGTTCATGTAATTGGCGCCGGCCTTGGCCATGGTGGGAAGAGTGTTGGGGGCGATGCGGGTCCAGGAGGAGACGCACACATCGACGCCTTCGCTGGCGTCGGCGCCAAGATACTTGCCCCAGGGATAGTTGCAGATATAGACCTCGATGGGCAGTTTGAGCGGATTGACTCCGACGTCGCCATAGCCGCGCAGAACCACCGGCCGGACGTAGCACGGCCACACGCCATTCCTCTTCACCAGTTCGAGCATGGCGGCGATGAGTTCGTCGCGGGTGAAGGGGATGTCGGTGCGATAGATGCGGGCGGAATCGATGAGGCGCTGAATGTGCTCCGTGGCGCGGAAAATGGCCGGTCCGCTGGGCGGAGCGTAGCAGCGAATGCCTTCGAACACCGAAGAGCCGTAGTGCACAACGTGCGACATTACGTGAATCTTGGCATCGTCCCAAGCGATGAACTTGCCGCTGTGCCAGACCTTTTCCGTCTTCTGAATAGGCATAAGGACTCCTTGTCGGTGTTTCAAGATGCGCGGGAGCGGCTAGGGGTTCCCGAGGTACATGCAAACTTCCGGGCCGGGGTTGGTCGATCGAGGGTAGCGGATATCGACGAACTCGGCGAAGGAAGATAAGCTTCCGTTTTTGAATTATAGCTCGCGGTGGGGCGAGAACCATCACCCGAGAGTGGCTGTTTTGGGCATGCGGGGGCCGCGAAACAGAATTGCCCAACCCCTCAGGCTGGATAGCGATCTGGACCTAACCGGCTACTTAGTGCCGGTAGGTTGTCGGTGGTTTATGAGAACCACCCGAGGTTCCCGACTGAGCGTTTCCTGTGTTGGTAGCGGCCGGAGTCGCGACCGGCGCGGCACTGGCTACGCCTGCCTCCGCCTTGGCTCCGATTTCATCTCCACGGAAGAACTTGTCTTTATCTTTGGCGTTGGCGGCACGCATTTCGGGCATTGCGGCATAGGGCTTGGTGTAATCGTTGTTGGCATTCCAGAACAGAAAGCCGACTCCACCCTTCTGTTTCGCCACCTCGACCTGGACCTCCACATACTTTGGCGAGTATGTCTTGGTGCGCCAGGCAAAGGCCTGCAACCACGGACGGATGACCACTCTGCTGTCTTTGGTAATCAGCTTGAAGCGGTCCATGGACTCGCCAATGAAATGCTCGGGGGCGTCGCCGGGGTGGGCGATGCCATCCATGCCGAAGAAGTGGGAGGGGTAGATCATGGGCGAAAGCACGTCGCAGTGCTTGGCCATGGCGACGATGTCCTGGCCGGTATGGGAAAGGTCGACGGGGCGTTGCCAGGCCATCACGCCGAACACGTCGAGCGAGAGCAGGACGCCGGTGGGATGGATCTGCGCGTAGGCGCGCTGGAGAAAATTGGCAATCACGTCGGAGCGTTGAACGTCTTTGGAACGAGGAACGTCTTTTGTTTTCGGGTTCTTCGGATGACCGGTTGCAGACCCGGCGGTTGCGGAGGCGGGGCAAGCCCCGTCTCTACAGTTGTTATTTGGTGGGTCGGGTTGGTTGCTTTCGGGGCGATCGGCCTGGAAAGCGAATACGGCGTCCTTCTGGTCGCCTTCCGCGGGAAAGCGCACGTAGTCGAACTGCACTTCGTCAGCTCCGGATTCGGCAACGAACTTCGCCAGCGCAATGTCATAGTCCTGCACTTTGAGGTTGGAAGGATCGGTCCAGACCAGTTTGCCGTTTTCGCGCCAGGGTTCGCCGGTGCGACGCGATTTCACGGCGAGTTCCGGATGCGTGGTGACCAGGTGCTCATCGCGGAAAATTGCGATGCGGGCAATGGCATGCATGTTCTGCGAGTGCAGGAAGCGAATGAGCTTGGGCAGGTCGGAAATGTAGTGGCGCTGCCCGGAAGCGAACGGATGATCGAAGGCAATGTTGACGATGCCGTCGCTATCCTTGATATCGAAGACCACGGCGTTTCCTCCGACTTCACGCCAATGTCGGATAATGCGCGCGCCGTGATCGCTTCCGGCCATGACGCCGGTTAAATAAATCGCGCGCACTTCGAAATCACTTGCAACCGGGACGGACTTCTCTACAATGGGCGATTCGAGAATTCCGGGGATCAGGATTTGTTCTCCGGGTTTGAGAAAGGCGCCTTGCCGGTTGCCGTTATTGGCGCGGATTGCCTCCGCCAGTTCAGAGGAAGTCAGGTACCTGGTTTTCCGGAGATACTTGCGGGCAACTGACGGGATACTGTCTCCGCGTTGCGCCTGGTACAGGCTGTTCCCGGGAGGCACGACAAGCGGAGCCGACGGTTGGGTTTGCCTGGTAGTGGTCGCCTTGGCCGGAACCAATTTTGCGGCATGAGGATTCTCGACGTCTGCGACTGTGGGTGAAAGCAAGCTAAAGGCAGTTAGAGCCAGCCGAGACAGCAAGGCGGCGGCAGCGAAAAGTGAGTATCGAGGCAAGGACCTTCTCCGTATTACTTCCGTCTCGATTGTGGCTGCGGGTAACAGTGCCTGCCAGTTACGTACGGTCAAGCTAGTAGCGGCTTACAGGACATGGGCATGCGGGGATGCGGCGGGAGGGAAGTTCCCCGCCGGAGGCTGCAAAGAATTGCTCTTGGAGAAACAGCGAGTATCGAAGCCGTCGCTCCGGGATGCCCGCTAGATGCATCTAGAACGATAAGAAACAGGGGAATACGGGGCCAGGTGAGGTTGGCGAACAGCTTGCACAACAAGGGGACAAGGGGCGGGAAAGCATGGCGATCCGTCCCGGGTGACAAAAATGAGCAGTTTCCCAAAAGACATGCAATTCCCGGAAAGGAAACAG
>PLHN01000002.1 GCA_003139975.1 Acidobacteriaceae bacterium | reverse complement strand
CGGTTGGAATCCATGCGGGCGATCACGGCCAGGCCGTCGTCGTGCGCCGCCCGGGCAAGTTCGCCAAAGAGGTCGCGGTCGCCGAGCTTGGCGGCGCGATATTGCAACGGGAATTTGCTGGGATAATAGGCGACGATGCCGCCGGCATTGATGACGACGCCCTGGGTCTGCGTGCGCCGCCAGAATTGCCGCCACCAGGCGATGTCGTATCGTTGCGGGTCAATCTCCGCGATGTTGGTCTGGCCCCAGCGCAACGTGCGGCGATACCACGGCTGCGCGCCGGCCGGAGCGGCATTGGTGGAAACGGAAGCGTCCTTGGTTACGCCCGCAGCCAGCGCGGCGAAATCCGCAACGGCGAGGACGGTGGTCGCGGCGGCGCTTTTTTTGAGGAAAGCGCGGCGGGTTTGGCGCGGTGCGGAAGTTGTCATGCGGTTAGTATTCCTTGCAACAATCCGGATTCAAGACCAATGCGCGCCTAATCAATAATTATTTTGTGCCGATAAAATCAGGGTCGGCGAACTCATTATTGGCAACTGCCGAAAGGGATTTTGGAAAAGTGAAAATCCGCCCGCGACATTCACTTGCATTTTCCCCGGCAGAGTGAAATGTTTTCCGAAATTTGAACAAAAGGAAAAGTATGGCCAAACCGATTCCCGATGGATTCCACTCGCTCACCCCGCACATCGTGGTGACGGACGGCGCGGCGGCAATTGAGTTTTACAAGAAGGCCTTCGGTGCGCAGGAACTGTTCCGGCTGATGACGCCCGATGGCAAGGCTGTGATGCACGCGCAATTGAGGATAGGCGATTCCGTGCTCATGCTTGGCGGCGAAATGCCGCCGCGCGCGCTTTCGCCCAAAAACCGCGGCGGCACGAGCGTCTATCTGCACCTTTATCTGACGGACGCCGACGCTGCGTTTGACCGCGCAGTCAAGGCCGGTTGCACGGTGAAGATGCCCATGTCCGACACGTTCTGGGGCGACCGCTACGGCGTGGTGGAAGACCCGTTCGGCCACCAATGGTCCATCGCCACGCACAAGCGCGACTTCACGCAGGAGCAGATAGCCGCCAACGCCAAAGAATTCATGGCCACGATGTCGAAGTGTTAAGCGGCGGGTCGCGCACCAAATGATTCACGCAACCAGCCGCGCCCAGGTGATCTAAATTCGTTTCAACATTTACCACACAAAAAGGATTCAAAATGCAAAAACGCAAACTAGGAAAAAACAATCTGGAAGTCTCGGCTCTTGGGCTCGGCTGCATGGGCATGAGTTCCGGTTACGGCCCGGCAGGCGAAAAGCAGGCGATGATCGCGGTGATTCGCTCGGCGGTAGAAAACGGCGTCACCTTCTTCGACACTGCGGCAATCTACGGTCCTTGGAAGAACGAGGAACTGGTGGGCGAAGCCCTCGCTCCCTTCCGCGGGCGGGTGAAGATCGCCACGAAGTTCGGGTTCAAAATCGGACCGAACGGAGAGCGCATGGACGGCCTAGACAGCCGTCCCGCCCACATCAAGGAAGTCGCAGAGGCTTCGCTCAAGCGGCTCAAAACCGATGTCATTGATTTGTTCTATCAACATCGTGTTGATGAGAACTTGCCAATCGAAGACGTGGCCGGGGCGGTGAAAGAATTGATTCAGGCCGGCAAGGTGAAACATTTCGGCTTTTCGGAAGCCGGTGCGAAGACCATCCGGCGCGCCAACGCGGTTCAGCCGGTCACCGCCTTGCAGAGCGAATACTCCCTGTTTTGGAGAGAGCCGGAGACGGAGATTATCCCGACGCTCGAGGAACTCGGAATCGGCTTCGTGCCCTTCAGCCCGCTCGGCAAGGGATTCCTCACCGGCAAGATTGACGAAAACACGAAGTTTGACGCCACGGATTTTCGGAACATCGTCCCCCGCTTTTCGCCGGAATCCCGCAAGGCGAATCAGGCCGTGGTCGGTTTGCTCAACTCAATCGCCGCGCGGATGAAGGCGACGCCTGCCCAAATCGCGCTCGAGTGGCTGCTGGCGCAGAAGCCTTGGATCGTGCCGATTCCTGGCACGACGAAGCTGCCGCGCCTGCTCGAAAACCTCGGAGCAGTTGCCGTCGAACTCACACCAAACGACCTCCGTGAAATCAACGCCGCCTCCGATAAGATCACGTTGCAGGGCGCGCGCTATCCGGAACACCTTCAGAAACTGGTCGGACGTTGAGCGTCTCTCCATCGAATGGAAGGAAGCCAAACATGACAGCACTCGATGGATGGGAAAACTTCTACGTCATCGTCGGTTCGTCGGCGGGCGCACTGATTGGATTGCAGTTTGTGGTTCTGGCTCTCATTGCCGAAGCACCAATCGCAGGGCGGGACGCGCAAGCCGGCGATGCCTTCACCACACCGAGCGTCGTTCATTTCGGAGTCGTGCTGTTCCTGTCAGCGATTGTCAGCGCTCCGTGGCACGGAATCGGCAAGGTCGCCATTCTTTGGGGTTTGATCGGCTTCGGCGGGATGATTTACTCCGTCATCGTGAAGCGGCGTTTGCGGGTGCAAACCATCTACAAGCCCGTGTTCGAGGATTGGTTGTTTCATGTTCTGCTCCCAATCGCCGCCTACGCAGCGATGGCTGTGTCCGCGTGCGTGGCTTGCTCTCACGAGCGCCCGGCTCTTTTCCTCGTCGCCGCGTCGGCGCTGCTGCTGCTCTTCATCGGCATTCACAATGCCTGGGACATCGTCACATATCACGTCTTTGTCCAGAAACGGGAGCAGCGGGAAGTTGAGCCGCCCGTCAAGTCGAAGGAATAAATGAATGACCCGAAAAAGGCATAAAGTGAAAGGAATTAAAATTATGGAAATCAAACGAAATGGCTCACAGCCATCCAACCAAGGACCGGCCGATTGGTTCACCGGCACGGTGCGCATTGACTCGCCATTCAAGGGAAGCGATCCCGCGCGTGTTGCCGGCGCGATCGTCACGTTCGAGCCCGGCGCCCGAACCGCCTGGCACACCCATCCGCTGGGGCAGACACTGATCGTGACCGCTGGCTGCGGACGCGCGCAACGCTGGGGCGGCCCGATTGAAGAAATCCGGCCCGGCGACGTGGTCTGGTTTCCGGCGGGCGAGAAACATTGGCACGGTGCCGCGCCTACCACGGCCCTGACGCACATCGCCATTCAGGAACAGCTCGACGG
>PLHN01000063.1 GCA_003139975.1 Acidobacteriaceae bacterium | reverse complement strand
GGCCAAGCGGTCAGCTTCACCGCGGCTGTGGCGTCAGGAGCGGGGACTCCGGCGGGAACAGTGCAGTTCAACATCGACGGCAGCGCCTTCGGTTCGCCGGTGACGCTGGCTTCGGGCTCAGCCACCTCGGGCAGTATCTCCACGCTGTCAGCAGGGACACACACGGTCACAGCCGTCTACTCCGGTGCGACCGGTTATGCTCCCAGCACGGGCACGTTGAGCGGCGGAGAACTCGTAAATCCTTTGAGCACGAGCACAACGGTTGCCTCCAGCCTGAATCCCTCGACCTATGGCCAAGCGGTCAGCTTCACCGCGAATGTGACGTCGGGATCAGGCACGCCGACGGGAACCGTGCAATTCAACATCGACGGCAACGCCTTCGGTTCGGCAGTGACACTGGCTTCGGGTTCAGCCACTTCGGGCAGCATCTCGACGCTGGCGGTTGGCACACACACGGTCACGGCGGTCTATTCGGGCGCGACAAGTTACACGGCTAGCACGGGCACCTTGAACGGCGGACAGGTCGTCAATTCTCTGAGTACGAGCACGAGCACAACCATTGCCTCGAGCCTTAACCCTTCGATCTATGGCCAGTTGGTCAGCTTCACGGCGAACGTAACGTCGGGATCGGGGACGCCGACAGGAACGGTGCAGTTCAATGTCGACGGCAGTGCCTTCGGCTCGCCGGTGACACTGGCATCGGGTTCAGCCACTTCGGGCAGCATCTCGACGCTGGCGGTCGGAACGCACTCGGTCACGGCGGTGTATTCGGGCGGCTCAAATTTCCTGGGCAGCACGGGCACGTTGAGCGGCGGAGAAATCGTTAATTTGGCGGACAGCAATGTGAGTGTTGCGTCCAGTCTGAACCCGTCGGTGTACGGCCAGTCGGTGACTTTCACAGCGACGATCAGCGGGGCGTACGGGTTGGTCAAGGGTAACAAGAGCATGAAACCGCTGGATGTCAACGGGACGGTAACGTGGAGCGCGAATACGGGCTGCGGGACAACTCCGGTGACCACGGGCAACCCAGGCGTGGCGGCGTGTACGACGTCGAGCCTGACGGGTGGGACCGATACGATCACGGCGACCTACTCGGGCGACAGCAACCACTCCGGAGGCTCGGCCACGTTGGGTGGCGGCCAAGTCGTCAATCAGGCCAGCCAGAGCATCACGGTGACCACGCCGGCTCCGGCAACGGCGATTAACCATAGCAGCTTCACGATAGTAGCAGCCGCCACTTCGGGGTTGCCGATCACGTTCACCGGTTCTGGTGCGTGCACGAACTCCGGCGCAACGTACACGATGAACGCCAGCGGTAAGACGTGTACGGAAACGATGGCCCAGCCGGGCAACGGCAACTACCTGGCGGCGACGACGGTCATCGAGCAAACCGCGGAGACCGCGACGATTCAGCCGACGGTGAGTTTTACGGGCGCCCCCGCCAGCGCTGTCTACCAATCCACCTTCACGGTGACGGCATCGTCGACGAACGACCCCAGTATTCCGGCTATCACATCGAACGGTTCTTGCTCATTGAGTAACATCACTGCCAGCGGCACCACCGTCACTGCGACAGTCACTATGACGAGCGGCAATGGAACGTGCACCCTGAAGGCGGCGTGGCCGTTGAACTCCGTCTACGCGGCGGCGTCTGTTACGCAGAAGACAACCGCCGAGAAAATCACCAGCGTAATCACGTGGCCGACGCCGGCGCCGATNNGGAACGAAGTTAAGCGCGACGCAATTGGATGCGACAGCGAATGTTCCGGGCAGGTTCGCCTACTCCCCGGGGGCCGGGACAAAACCGCCAATACCTACCCCGCCGGCAACGTGCGACACGCTGTCGGTGACGTTCACTCCAACGCAGACCTCTGACTACACCACGGCGACGGCTTCGGTATGTCTAGTCGTGAATCCGTAAGTGTTGGCCGCTTGCAACTGCGATCCGAGGGTTGACCGTCAACGGTCCCGTCCGGGGTGGGTTGGAACTGCAAGCCCGCCCCCCTGCGGCACCCTTTATGACGCGCACGGCCTGCTGCACGTCGGCTTTTGGCCAAGTGGTTTATTTTCTGAGAGTAACGCTTCTCGCCTCCATGGCCGGCGGTAGCGAAATTACTCGGTTTCGATCGGGCTCGCCATTAACGGAATAAAAAAGATGAAAGCCACCGCAGATTCGGAGATAGACGCCACTCCGTCGTGCGGGAGTGCACAGGTTACCTGCGGAACCATAGGCGCCGAAAACCTCAATGGTAAAATAATACATTCACCGCACGGCGGTTCGGACGTTGCTGATTTTAGTTTCGAGGGGATAGCGGACGCGTATAAAACCTGACCGCGCATCTCAATCGGCCGGCCGATCCTTCGGACTCGAGAGCTTTTCGCCCCCCTCAAGTCTTATGAGCAAAACTCTATGAGCAAGAAGATTGTCATCATCGGAGGAGGGCCGACCGGACTCGGCGCTGCCTACCGATTGCACGAACTTGGCTATAGCAACTGGGTTCTCTATGAGAAAACCAAGGATGTCGGCGGCCATGCCACTTCGCATGTAGACAAGCAAGGGTTCGTCTGGGACGAGGGCGGTCACGTCATTTTTTCGCATTACAAGTACTTCGACAACCTGATCGACAAGGTCTTGGGCAAGGAAGTTCACGAGCGCATTCGCGAAAGCTGGATCGTCAACGGAGAGTCCTGGATCCCTTATCCGTTCCAGAGCAACCTCCGGTATCTACCAAAGGATGTGCAGGTTAGCTGCCTGGTGGGAGCGGCGAAGGCGGCCACCAACGGCGGCGGTGCCGAGGCCGCCAACTTCCGCGATTGGATTCTGGCCACCTTTGGCGAGGGCATCGCCCACGCTTTCATGTTTCCTTACAACTCCAAAGTCTGGACTACGCCGCTCGATCGGATGTCGAAATCGTGGATTGCCGACCGTGTGGCCGTCGTGGATTTCAAACGGCTCCTGGAGAACGTGCTCTACCAGCGCGACGACGTGGGCTGGGGCCCGAACAGCAAGTTCCGGTTCCCCCTGCACGGCGGAACTGGAGAGATCTACCGGCGGATCGCCAAGCATTTCCCGGAAAAGGTGCAGCTTGGAAAGCAACTGGTGGAGATCGACCCGGCGCGCCGCCAAATTTCGTTTGCCGACGGCACGGGTGACGCTTACGACGTGCTGATTTCGACAGCACCGCTCGACTTGTTCGTCGAAATGATGAAGCCGGCGGACGGCAGGCTGCGCGAGGCTGCGACCGGCCTTGAGCACAACAACCTGCTGGTAGTTGGCCTCGGCCTCAAAAAGAAAATCGAAACCGGACGGTGTTGGATCTATTTCACCGATTCCGACATGCCGTGCTATCGGGCAACGTATTTTTCGCACTACTCTCCAAACAACGTCCCCAACGGGGACACCGAAAGTTACAGTTCGCTGATGTGCGAGATGTCGTTTCGTGTGGGCGATACGCCGGATCCGGAGAAGATTCTGGAACAGGTTACAACGGGATTGATCAAGGCCAAGATGCTGGAGGATTCGGACCGGAGCCGCGTTGTTTCCCGCTACCATCGGATCGTAGGGTACTCGTACCCTATTCCGACGCTGGGCCGTGACCAGGCGCTCGCCATGCTGCAACCAGCGTTGTTGGAGAAGGGAATCTACTCGCGGGGCCGTTTTGGCGCCTGGCGCTATGAGATCGGCAACATGGATCACTCAGTAATGATGGGCGTGGAGGCCGTCAATAACATTGTTGCCGGCGACAAAGAAGAAGTGTTCCACAGTGCGTGAACACTTGGGGAAAGCATGCAGATAGCCGAAGACATGTCGGGATCAAAGATCAGCAGTGCGACGCCGAAGGTCAGCGTGATCATTCCGACCTATAAGACCGCCCACTTCATCGCCGCATGTCTCGATTCGGTGTTTGCGCAGACTTACCAGGACCTGGAAGCCGTGGTCGTCAACGATGGTTCGCCGGACACGCCGGAACTCGAAAAAGTGCTCGGGCCCTACATGGACCGGATTGTCTACATCAAGCAAGAGAACAAACGTACGGCCGGAGCCAGGAACAACGCCATTCGCCATGCCCGAGGTGAATTCGTTGCCTTTCTCGACAGCGACGACGTGTGGATGCCGGATCACCTGGCTTCGCAGATGCAGTTGTTTGCCGATGATTCTTCACTGGACCTGACTTACTCTAACGGCCTGGTGGGCGAGCGCGGGCAGGAACGTGAATTCATGAAGCGCTGCCCATCTTCAGGCGAAGCAACGTTTGCTTCGTTGCTGGTGGAGCGCTGCCAGATCCCGATTTCAACGGTGGTTGCGCGCAAGCAGGCGATTGTCAGGGCGGGACTGTTCGACGAAAAACTTGCCCGCTGTGACGATTATGATATGTGGGTGCGCACGGCATTTTACGGCGCCAAGATTGCGTACACTCGGAAGGTACAAGCGTATATGCCGGTCGGTCGCCCCGGGTCGCTGAGCGCGTCGAGGGCGAGGCTTGCCGAAGGGTACTGGGCTATTCTGGAAAAATACAAGCAGACACTTCCGCTGAATCATGAGGATCGGTCGGTTGTGGAAAAGCGCGCCGCCGAAATCAAAGCCCGATATTTATTGGAAGAGGGCAAGAACAAACTGAATCAGCGTCAGTTTGATGAAGCTCGGAAACTGTTTTCGGAGGCGAATGGCTATTTTCGCAAACCGAGCTTGAGTCTGACATTGATCGGCTTGGCGATTGCGCCTGGCGCTACCACCAGGCTTATTTCCGTTTGGAACCGAATTCGGCAGGGAGCATAGGCTTTCGAATGATCAGGCGTCTTATCTCGGGTGGAAAACAATTCTTCGGCTTGCACCGTCCCGGCCGCAATCTGCGGGTTTTTCCGGACGATGTGTTTCTCGTGTCGTATCCGAAGTCGGGCAATACTTGGACACGCTTCTTGGTAGCAAACCTCATCTATCCCGAGAA
>PLHN01000211.1 GCA_003139975.1 Acidobacteriaceae bacterium | reverse complement strand
ATGGCCGAGAGGAGAAACACAGATGCTTTGGAGAGGCTTTCAAAAACCGAAACGGCTGGCGAGCGATACCACTTCACTCACCGACAAGTACGGAATGTTCTGGGCGCAGCCCTTTGAGCGTGGCTTCGGCACGACCATCGGCAATGCGTTGCGCCGCGTCCTGCTGAGTTCCATCGAAGGCGCGGCCGTTACTGCCGTAAAGATCGAGGGTGTGCTGCACGAGTTCCAGTCGATTCCCGGCGTAGTCGAAGACGCGACCGACATCATTCTCAACATGAAGCAGGTCCCGTTCAAACTGGCGGGGGATGGTCCGAAAGCCATCTACCTGCGCTCGGATCAGCCCGGTGTTGTCACCAGCGGTATGATCGAAGCCGATGCGGATGTCGAAATTCTCGACAAGGAAATCTACATCGCGACGGTCAGCGAAGGCGGCCGGCTCGACATGGAAATGCGCCTTAAGCGCGGCCGCGGCTACGTTGCCGCCGACAAGAATTTTGACGACGATCTCGGCATTGGATTCATTCCGATCGACTCCGTCCACTCGCCAGTGCGCAAGTGCAACTACACGGTTGAAGCGGCGCGTCTCGGCCAGATCACCGATTACGACAAGCTGACGGTCGAGGTCTGGACCAACGGCTCGATCACTCCCGGCGACGCGCTGGGACTCGCCGCGAAGCTGATCAAAGATCACATGAATATCTTTATCAACTTCGAGGAAGAGATCGAAACCGCTGCCTCGAGCGAAGAGCGCCGGCCTGAGATCAAGAATGAGAACCTGAATCGCTCGGTCGAGGAGCTTGAGCTATCGGTGCGCAGCTATAACTGCCTGAAGAACGCCAACATTCAGACCATCGGCGAACTGGTCCAGAAGACCGAAGCCGAAATGCTGAAGACGAAAAACTTTGGGCGCAAGTCGCTGAACGAAATCAAGGAGATTCTTTCCTCGATGGGGCTGAGTCTGGGCATGAAGATCGACGAGCACGGCAACGCCGTACCCGGACCGACTTCAAACCAGGTGCTGCCCGCTTCGGCATACGGCGACAACGATCTGTAGGAAATCAGTCGTCAGTCGTTGGTCGCTCGTCGTTTGCGAACGACTAACGACTAACGACTAACGACCAGAACACTGATTACTGGGGTTCAAACATGCGTCATAAAGTTGCGGGATACAAACTCGGACGAACCACATCGCACCGGCGTTCGCTGTTTCGGAACATGGTGACTTCGATCATCATGGAAGAGCGCATTGAGACGACGGCGATCAAAGCCAAGGCCATACGTCCACTGGTCGAGAAAATGATCACGCTCGGCAAGAAGGGCGACTTGGCGGCGCGCCGGCAAGCGGCCGCTTATTTGATGACCGACGAATCCGTCCACAAGCTTTTCGATACCGTGGCGCCGCGCTTCGGCGACCGCAAGGGCGGCTATCTCCGCATCGTGCGTACCACGTGGCGTAAAGGTGACGGCGCCGAGAAGGCTTTCATCGAACTGCTCGGCAGCGAGCAGGTGCTCGACGAAAAGCGCCAGAAGCGCGCCGAAATCCGTGCCAAGCGTGCTGAAGAGACCCGCAAGGCATTGGAACAGGCCGATGCGGAACACCAGGCGCAGCACGACATGGCCGCGAACGAGGCTGAGGGTAAGACCGAGGGCAGCGACAAGAAAGAGTAGAGACGCGGCTCGCCGTGTCTCCGCGGCGTGCCCGGGATTCTGTCAGGAACGCAAAAGGCATCCATCGTGGATGCCTTTTTCGTTTATAAATAAAGGTCCGCAAATACCGTTGCAATCGAGATTGCCGGAATGCGCGTCGGTTCCCTACAATAAAACATGATTCATTTCCCGGTTCCTGAAGCCCTCACTTTCGACGACGTTCTTCTCGTTCCCGCGCGTTCTGAAGTTGTGCCTGCCAGCACCAACACGCAAACGCAGCTCACGCGCAACATCCGCCTGAATATTCCCATCATCAGCGCAGCCATGGACACGGTGACCGAATCGCACATGGCCATCGCCCTGGCGCAACAGGGCGGGATGGGCATTATCCACCGCAATCTGACGATTGATCAGCAGGCCAATGAGGTCGACAAGGTAAAGCGCTCGGAGAGCGGCATGATCGTTGATCCAGTCACTATGTCACCCGACGCCAAGGTTTCCGACGCGCTCGATGTGATGAAGAAATACAAGATTTCCGGCGTGCCCATCACGCAGAAAGACGGCAAACTGGTTGGCATCCTCACCAACCGCGACCTGCGCTTTGAGACCCGCTTCGACATCCCCATCAGCAAGGTGATGACCAAGGACCATCTGATCACCGTGCCGGTAGGAACGACGCTCGAGCAGGCGGAAGAAATTCTCCATGAGCACCGCGTCGAAAAGTTGCTGGTCGTCGACGACAAGTACAACCTGAAGGGNNGCGACCGGCGATTTCCTGGAGCGCGCGCAAGAACTGGCGAAAGCCAAAGCCGACATATTGGCCATTGACAGCGCGCACGGCCATTCGGCGCTGGTGTTGGCGGCGGTGAGAACGGTGAAAGAGAAGTTGCCGGAGGTGGATTTGCTCGCCGGCAACATTGCAACTTTCGACGGTGCTTGCGACCTGGTCAAGGCCGGAGCCGACGGCGTGAAAGTCGGAATCGGGCCAGGTTCGATCTGTACCACGCGCATCGTGACCGGCGTAGGCGTTCCGCAAGTGACGGCCATTGCGGACGCTGCCCGCGCCGTGCGCGACGCTGGCGTTCCGCTCATTGCCGATGGCGGCATCAAGTATTC
>PLHN01000361.1 GCA_003139975.1 Acidobacteriaceae bacterium | reverse complement strand
CTTTCTGAAGTTGCCCAGGCGTGGCACAAGGACGCCATGGATGCGCTCTTCGATTTGCTCATCGAAGACAAAGCATTCACCGAGTGCGCCGTCTTCGGGATGTCGGAACCCGATGTCGCTCTCGCCCTGCAACAGCCGTGGGTTTCGATTGACAACGATTCCTCGGGGACATCGCCCGATGGCATCCTCGGCGAGGAGCACCCNNCGCTCGAAGATGCGATTCGCAAGTTTTCGGCGCTTCCCGCACAACGCATGCGTCTCATCGATCGCGGCGTGCTGAAGCAGGGCATGTGGGCGGATGTAGTTGTCTTCAACCCGGAGACCGTGCGCGATGTAGCCACTTTCGACGATCCCAATCGCTTGTCGGAAGGCATGGAGTTTGTGCTGGTCAACGGTGTGCCCGTGATCGAAAACGGCAAGATGACTGGCGCTTTGCCCGGGAAAGTTTTGCGGGGCGCCGATTATCAGCCGTAGCACCCTGGATAATTCGATCCGCGATTCGAGAATGGCCTGGGCTGCCCCATTCCACTGGGCACAGTTCTTAGATATAAAGGAAGGAGATCTCGCCAATTCCCGGGTCGCTATTAATGCTCGTTAGACCTCCCGAATCCAAGCTGCTGAAATTCTGCCTGCGTTCGGTCATCTTGATTTCTGCGCTCTGGGTTTATGGCTCGAATCTGTTGTTCGCTCAGGGCGGCCCTCCCTACTACACCAATGATCCCGGAACTCCCGGCAACATGAATTGGGAGATTAATTTCGGCTACATGCCATTTCTTTACAGCGGTCAGTCGCTCACGCACACTCCTGACGTCGACATCAACTTCGGCGTTACGGATCGCATTCAGCTTACGTACGAGAGCGCTTGGTTGCGCGTGCATAACCCGTTTCAGCCGGTGAAATATGGTTTGGAGCAGGATCAGTTCGGGGTGAAATGGCGCTTCCATGACGGCGGAAAGGCTGGATCGGCGTTCTCGGTTTTCCCCCAGCTCTCGGTCAACAATCCCGACGACGCAGTCAAACGGGGGATCACTCCGCCCGGCTGGAGCTTGATTCTTCCCGTCGAATTCACCAAGAAGTTCGGGCCGATCGATGTCAATGTGGAGGGAGGATACCAAATCGTCGACAAGGGTCCAAATGGCTGGCTAGCGGGTCTGGTCGTAGGTCACGAATTCACTAAGAAGTTGGAACTGGATTCGGAATTCTATGCGACCGGCACATGGCATCCCGGGTACGCGCAGCCGACAATTGACGTTGGCGGCCGTTACAAGCTTCATCGACCTCTCATTCTGCTGTTCATGGCCGGACGCGGAGTCGAGCCCGCGCACAGTAATCAGCCATTCTTTGTCGGCTATTTTGGCGTGCAAATCCTGCTGCCACCCAGATCGTTCGACAAAGAATAGTGATTCGCTGCAGCAGGGATTGGGAAAACGGCGAGGAGTCCTACGTCGCTAAGGTTTGGTCCCGTTATTTGTCTTCGTTTCCCGTCGGCTGATCTCTTCATCCGCCAGCTCCGCGCGCAGTTTCGCAATCGTGCCGGTAATGTTCCAAGACTGTTCGTCACCACGGGTAAAGATGAAGTCGATACCGGCCCCCGGTGAAGAAGTTCCACTTACCTGATAAAGGCCATCGCGCGATTCCAGCTTGCCTGCCGAGAGCTGCCACTTGCCCTCCTTTACCTGCAAGTTTCCGCTGAAGCGGTACACTGGCAGCGGCGCCGGCGCACCCGGAATCTCAACGTGCGCAAACGTGCCATTCCGCATTGTGAACTGCAGTTTGCCGTCCGCGTTCGTCAAAATTTCCCGGAGGTTCCCGCCCGAACTGTCCACATCAAACGTGCCGTCACCGGTTCCAGTAATCCATGCGTCGTTCATGAGCGCGCCTAGCCGTTCGAGCGAGATGTTCTCAAGCGTGCCGCTTCCGCGGTATTCGATCGGTTGCTTGGAGGCGTCGATGGTCCAGTTCCCTTGGTGCGCACCTTGCAGGAATTGACCGCGGAGACGGTTGAGCATGATCTTCCCATGATCCACCGCCACTTCCGTGGTCACCTGCGTGGCCAGCGCTTTCTTGATCTCAAACTGCGCAACTGACAAGCGGCCGCGCGCCTGCAGGGCAGCAGGCGCGGAGGGACTGGACTTCTCGCCTGAACCTCCCTCAGCCGAGCTCAGAATGCGGTACCAGGGACGCTTCGCCGGATGTGGTGTGAACCACTCTGCAAGGTCTCCTGTCGAAAGCCGGTCGGCGCTCAGATCGAATTGAAACAGACAACTCGGAGCACAATGGCGCGGCGCTTGCACCGAACCGCTCCAGTGCGTGGCGCCGATCTTCGCGGAGAGTTGCTGTACCACCGTCAAATCCGGCGCGAGCGTCACGGCTGCGGATGCAATCTCAATCGGACTATTCAGCCCTCTCGTTTCCGCTCTTACGTTTTTCAGCTGTGCTGTGCCGAGTGCAGTGGGCGCGGCCAGTCCCTGCCACGGGCCCGAGATACTTACGTCCAGCTTGGCGAGGCCCTCAGCGGCAGGTTGAGTTGCCGGCACACCGAATGCGCCTTCCAACCGGAACAGATTTTTCAGGTCGAGATCGCCCCGCAAGAAGAAGTCATAGCCTTTCGATGAAATCCAGCCCCCAGCGTTCAAGGGCCCAGAAGTGTTCACCCTCAACGATGCGGGGCCCACCCGGAAATGAGGCTCCGCTGGCTCGAAATCGTTCTTCTTCATACTCACCATCGCGCCCACCGGCGTATGTACCCGTTCGGCCTTGCAACAACTCGCGTCTCCAACTAGCGACAACGGAACATTGCTCAGCGCAATCGAATCTTTCCCGCCATTTGACCTCAGCCGTACCTCACTTGCTTCTCCGCTGCCCGTGAACCGCGCCGGCTCGGAACCGGCACGAACGCCATGGAATTCGCCGTCCAGCAAGCCCTCCGCCGTAAGATCGCGCGGCAGTTGTTGCTTCGCCTCGTGCACTAATTCGAGCACCGAGGCCACGGGAACCTCCTTGGCTTCAAGCGTCAGGTCGTAGTTCGGAGGTGCTGTCCGCACGTCAACATTTCCGCTCACCCGAAGTATCCCGCCTCCAACTGGCGACTCGCAGAGCAAATCCGCGAGTAAGCCGCTGCTTGCGTTGTAGCGTCCGGCGCAGTGGGTGGCGAGTCGGATATTTCGGTTGTCGAGGATGTCGTAGCGGCGGAACCCTTGAATCGCGGCTTGGCTCTCAATCACGAGTCCTTCCGGAGTCCCCGACAAGTTCGCCGCAAGGTCCACTCCTCCGCGCCATCCACGGTCTTTGCCGGTTAGTAGCTTCGTAATCTGTCCCAGTTGTCCCTTTTGCCAGGCGACCGTCACCCGCAGGGGAGTCAGGTGCAGGTTCGCCGCGCGCTGCCAGGCGGCATTGATCTGCACCTGGCCGGTATCGGAGAGATTGACATCTGTGCGCACTGGCTGCGCCTTCATGCGCGCTCCCCAGGAATTTTCCGAATCCTGCCAAAGCGCCACGTCCGCGTCGATAAGTGCGTAGGATTTCTTCTCCGGACCAAACTTGAAATTGATGCGCGCGTTGCTGGCTTCCAGATATGGGAATGCCGGACGTCGCTCCGATGGCGCCTTTTGTGTGGGTGCCGCGGGGATTTGCGCGTTGCGCTCGATCAGGCTGGCGAGGTTCCACCGTCCGTCGCTGCTGCGTACGATGTTGATGCTCGGTTCCGTCGCGCTCAGCGTGGCAATTTCCAAGCGCCCACGCAGCAGGGAACGAAGCCGGATGGCGGCAAAAACATCCTGCGCGCGAATC
>PLHN01000182.1 GCA_003139975.1 Acidobacteriaceae bacterium | reverse complement strand
GCGTTGGACCATGCATGCAGCACGCATCGAGTTCGACCACGCCTTCTTCGTTCGGAAGACCACCGAGACCGACAGTGTCATCGTTCGGGTCATCTTCCGGCCCTTTGACCACGCGGATCGCGGCATCGAGCGTATCGCCGCCGTTCTTGAGGAACGCGTAAGCATCGTCCAGATAGTTGACCCCGTTGTTGGCGCAGATCAGGATCGGCCGTTTGCCCATGCGCGGCTGCTCGCCAGACTTGTGCAATTCGGACTTACTGGTTTCACTCGCTCTCTGATCGGACGCGTTGAGTCTAGTGGCGAGCGAAGCGACGACTGCGGACTCGATGAATCCACGGCGTGAAATGGACATTATGACTCCTGCTGGGAAACGGCAAAAGCATACCACGCGTAAGCGTGATGGCTTAGTGAGCTACAAACCGGAGCAAACGCGCGATGCCTTCGCGGAAGGTCTCGGGTTCGGTGATGAGGCTGAGCACAAGGTAGCCTTCGCCCGCGAAATCGTAGAAGTGCCCAGGATGAACGCTCACTTGTGCGTGACGAAGAAGGCGAATAGCCAGGTCTTCGTCGCTTTCCACCGCTGGTACGCGAAGGACGACGTACCATCCTCCTTCGACCTGCAAGCGCGTGCATGCTGGATAGTGGACAAGCTGACCGTCGAGTTCTGCGAGGTTTGTCCGCAGACGATCGAGCAGAATGGGCTGGATCACCTTGCGCTGATCGAGGAACACCGGAGCTGCGAGCTGGATGGGAGCATTCATTGACAGATAGGTATCGGCAATGACCTCGAGTCGAGCGCCAGCTTCGGCGACTGCTTGCTCTGGGCCGCTGGTCACGATCCAGGCGAGCTTCATCTGCGGAAGAGCGGATATCTTGGAGATTCCGCTTAGTGTAAAGGTGAGCGCATCCGTGTTGGCGGCGAAGCTGGAACGCGGCTCGCCATCGTGCGCGTAGTCGAGGAACACTTCATCGACGATCAGCGCCGATGCATAGTCGCGGCAGAAGGCGTCCAGGGCAGACCTTTCGGTTTCCGTGACGTAGGAACCTGTGGGATTGTTGGGATGGACGAGGATCACCGCGCGCGAACGGGAACTCGCCGCTTTGTAGAGCGAGTCGAAATCCATCAGCCAGCCGTGGTCGTAGATCAGCGGATAAGGCACCAGTTTGACATCGGAAAGATCAGCCAGAAATTCGAACAGCGGATAGCTCGGCTTGGGAACGAGGACTTCATCACCGGGATTGCACAGCAGGCGGAAGACGTAGGAATAGGCTTCGCTGGTGCTGGTGGTCAAGATCAGCTGATCGGGATCGAGATCGAAGACGCGGTGCGCCTCGCGATAGTAGTGGCAAACCGCACTTCGAGCTTCGATCAGCCCGCGCGGTTGAGGATCGTAGCGCGTGGCCTCCGGATTCACTAGTGCGCCCAACACAACCTCGGGATCGAGGCGCACGCCAGCTTCGGTGGGGTTCGAGATGGTTAGGTCGAAAATTTCCTGGCCGGAAGCGCGCACGTCTTTCAGAACGCGGGTGAGGTCGTTCGGAGCGAGATGCCAGTTGGTGCGGTTGGAGAACATGGTCTGCCTGAACGGCGAGAGTAGCAGGCGAGGTTGGGCGGGGACAAGCTTTGATAAGCTGGCGTTATAATCGCGCCATTCTAGAAGGGATTTCCGAGATGTTCGGCTTCTTGAAACCCAAGGTCACGATACCGGAGCTCGCTGAGCAGATGTTCAAATGCACCCTCAATTTTAATGACGAGTATGACAAAGGAATCCTCGAAAAGGCTAAGAGCTCCGGGTATGACGTGTATCCGTTTTCCTTTGAATATCTCTGCCTCCGAATGTTTTCTACAGTCCTGTATGTCTGTAACGCCTTGCCTCCGACCTTACGTGGCGAATTCCTTGACAAGTGGTTTGAATGCAATAGGCTCTACACAGATTCACTGGGCATGGAGCAAGTAGTCCCAGTTCGAACGAAAGCGACACCCGACGGTGAGATGAGAGCGGCGCATGATCTGATGACTGATCGGCTTTCCATGTATTACAAACTTGCGGCTGACCACCCTCTGGACCATGCAGTGAGAATCGCCGAAAGGTTTTCAGAGCTGTGTTCGGGAAATCCAAAGAATGACTGGCTCACCCATGTCGGCGGGTCAACCTTCGTGCTGCGTGGGAACGCTGCACTGGAGTATCTCAAGTCGGTGAAAATCTGTCCCCCGGGAACCACGACCTCGCGAGTGCTAGAAGCCCGAATAACGGACCGTGTGAGGAATGCGGGATAGATTACGTCCGAGGTTCCGCCACAGACGAACGGCGGCATCGAAAGATGCATGACCAAATCGTCAATGGAAGCAAAACGAAGCTAACGGATGCCTGTCACATCTTGACCCACGCTTCACCAATTTGCCATCAACAGCTCGCTGCAATTGCAGCGAGCCAGGCGCGGCACGAAGCGGGCTACGACTTCCCTTCCTTTTGCGCTAGCTCCGACCTTGACAATGATAGAACCTTGGTTGCAATTTACGTTAAGGGTGCACGCGTCTGTGGATTGATGGTAACCAGGGAGCACGAATGCCGATACACCGCGAGAGTTCGGAGCTTCGAAGACGACGGCCATGGGTATTGGAGACCTACTGAAACAATTGAGGTGGAACCGCGCACGCGAAGAACCGTGGACATGGTTTGGGTCTTAAAGGCTAAACGAAGACAGGGCATAGCAAGGGAAATGGTTCTGTCGCTTGCCCGCCACCGCCAGATGGAGGTTGGCGATTTCGCGCACATGACGCCATTCCGCGCGGACGCATTGAGTCTGTGGAAGGCCTTAGGAATGGACGTAATTTTCGTTGCGAAGAGGTCGTAAAGCGGACGGAACATTGGATAAGAAGGTTTCCTTCATATTTGTTTCGTGCCAGGACCGCCGATAGCTTTCAAACTCACAAACGCCTCCTTGTTCACCACGTAAGGCATCTTGGTGATATCGCCGCCATAGTTCCCTTCCAGCACGTCCCGCAGGCCTTGCACGCAGCGGCCGACCGTGCCTTTGCACTTGTTTTCAGTGGTCCAATATCTTATGGTATGAAGTATTCCTACCGGCGAGGAGCTAAGTTCATGCCGAATGTCGAGAAGATCAGCATCGCGTTGCCGCCCGAGATGGTGGCGGTGGTACGCCAAGCCGTCGAGACCGGAGAATACGCCTCCAGCAGCGAGGTGGTGCGCGATGCGCTCCGGGACTGGACGCAGAAGCGCAACCTGCGCCAGCAGGGCATCGACGAGTTGCGTCAAGTGTGGCGGCAAGCGATGGAAGACAAAACCCCGGGTGTTCCGGTCAAGGAAGTGCTCGATCGTCTGGAACGGAAGTACCGGGCTTTGGCGAAACGGCCAAATAATGCGGATTGAGTTCTCCAGCTTTGTTGAAACCGACCTTGACACTATCGCCGACTACATCGCCCAGGACAATCCCACGCGGGCGGTGAGCTTTCTCCAGGAGATCGGCGCCCAAATTCATGCGGTTGGACAAAACCCTCTTCTCTATCAGCTGCGGCCCGAAATCGGCGAGGGTGCGCGCATGGCGATTGTGGGACGGTATGTGATTTTGTTTCGAGTGATCGGCGACGCTGTCCGAATCGAACGAGTGGTATATGGCAGCCGTGATCTTCTGGCTTTGTTCCAGCGAGAGGAATGAAGGACGAGTATTTGCTGCTCTGCAATTCTGGTTCAAAGCATATCCATAAGCACCCGTGCCAGCAGGCCTACTTCGCGAACGCCTCCTTGTTCACCACGTAGGGCATCTTGGTGATGTCGCCACCATAGTTTCCTTCCAGTACATCCAGCAGGCCTTGGACGCAGCGGCCGGCCATGCCTTTGTCGGGATCGGACGACAGGCGCGTTATGCGGGCGGCGCTGGCGAAGTGCGGCAACAGGCGGCAGTGATCGGCGATGGCGGGATCGCGGAGGGGCGAATCTGCGGGCAAGGGCTCGGTCTCATACACGTCGAGGGCGGCACCGGCGATCCAGTTTTCGCGCAGGGCTTTGGCTAAGGCTTGCTCATCGACGACTGGGCCGCGCGAGGTGTTGACGATCATTGCAGTCGGCTTCATCGTGCGCAACGTTTTTTCATTGATCAGGTGATAGGTCGGAGTGGGGCTCTCGCCTTCGCGCAGCAGCGGAACGTGCAGGCTGATGAAATCGGCGGCGCTCAGGGCTTCATGCAAAGTGGTATAGCGGATGGTTGCTCGCTCGCGGCTGATGCCGCGCTG
>PLHN01000478.1 GCA_003139975.1 Acidobacteriaceae bacterium | reverse complement strand
TCTGAAGTTCTCCCACCTTAGGCTTTTCAGCGGGAGGGCGGTGTACCCATGCCTTTTCAAGCGATCTTGCGCGAAGTCGATCAACTCCAGAACGTCAGCACGCGTCTTGAGGCACTGGCGGAGCGACATCCGCCATTGTCAGAACCACTCACAACAATCGCGGTAAGCGTTCGCAACACGGCCACTCTGTTGGAAGTGCTGGTTGTGACTAGAGGACCCAAGCCGATCTGAGTAAAGCAAGCGAGTCTCGCAGAGCAAGGTCGTTGGAGGTTGGGACGGGTTTCGCTCAGGCGTGGTTGCGCTTCATCAACGGCTCAATCTCGTGATTGATTTCAAATTTCACGGGTGTGCCACAGGACGGACAAGACGTTTCGTGTATGCCACCGTCCAAACTCATCGCTTCCAGTCTGTTGGAACGTAAACATTTGGGGCACGTGATCATTAGATACCCCGCACTATCTCTGGGCACGAAGAGTGGGGCAATCTCGCTCTTCTGTCTTTCCGACCGGATCGGAGAAGCAGCCAAAAGCTTTGCGACATCGGCGCAAAGCTCTGTAAGAGTGTATTGTCCTTTTTGCAGGAAAGTGTCCGCCAAGATTCCAGATGGATTTCCGCTTGTGAGGTACTCTCCGCTCACAGCGATTGTTGCGATGTGGGGAAATCGCTCTCGAACTACCGTCAGAAATTCAAATCCGGACATCCGGGGCATATTCAAATCGGAAATAATCAAGTCCGGTAGCGACTTGCTGAGCGCTTGTAAGCCATCCAGCCCGTCCGCCGCCGTGAGAACCTCATAACCTCCACTTTCCAACATCTGCCGAGCGGTTTCGCGTATCGAATATTGATCGTCTACCACTAAGATGCGAAAGCGGAATTGATCCGCAGCCTTTGCTTCTGTAGCCGGGATGGTCTCCCGCGAATGCACTGCCGTTTCGGAGGCGACAGTAACTTGCAGGTTGTTCTGAATGTCCACTTCCGGGGAGACTGTCTTATCCCAATGTTCTTGGCTGGTAACCATGGGAGCCGCCTCCGTTCATGAGGGTTCGAGATAGCCGAATAATACCCGGTGCGAATCAGCCCAGACTGTGCAATATTGACCACTCCGCGCAAGAAGATTGGTACGTAGGCAAAGGTAGGCAGGGTTGTCGGAGCCGACCTGCTGCTTGGATCGTGGGCGACACACCTGCGCCGGGCGAGTTGTAGACCGCCTTGACGAGATTGCAAAAACGGAAACGCCCCATCTCCGTTTAGAGTCTGGGGCGCTATCGTTGAACAGCCGTCCCCAGGACAGCTCAATTCCAACGTAGGCTCCGAGCCAACCTTCAGGAATAGCTCATGGGTGCTGCATGAAGGTACTGTTTGGCTAGGCATGGGATGACCATGAAAGACCTCAGGGACCGAGTTGCTCTTGTAACTGGCGGCAGTCGCGGAATCGGTGCCGCAGTTGCAATCTAAAGTCAGTGTTTTTGGTGAGATCAGTACCACAAAGTGGGATGTGCCACGATAGGGGTCCGTTGTGGTTGAAGACCACTTGCCCATGGCTTCAAGGCAGGCAAGCTTGAGGCTCAGGGGGCTGTTCTGAAAAAGCTCGTCCGCCCCGGCAACCCATCGAATCGGGAGCCGGAACGGGAGTTGAAAGAGAGCAACAGCTCGTAAACGATGGTGGGCGCTACAGGATTCGAACCTGTGACTTCCACCGTGTGAAGATGGCACTCTACCGCTGAGTTAAGCGCCCAGGGGTTGCGGTAAGTTCATTTAATTATACTCAAGGCCCAGCCGACTTTGTTGTCGCGCCATCGGCGCGGACCCATTGTGGGCATCGCCCTTCAGAGCCAGCTGGATTGCCAACCCATCGGACTCTGGCGCCTCGATCCCGAGTCAGAGCCCCAAATGCGGACCTCGCTACAACGCGTGGCCGAAGCAGGGCCCCCGGATTTTCCTATGAGACCGAGCGAGACTCTAGTGTTCAACGTCGAAATAAATCCTGGTCGTTGCCCGGTACTGCACGACTTTGGAGTCGTCCAGCAGCATGTCAAACGAATCGACGTGAGCCCATTTGATGGCGCGCACGGTTTTGGCCGCTTCCTTCACAGCGCTCTCTGCCGCCTTGGCGAAGCTCTGCTTGGACGTCCCGACTACTTCAATCACTTTCTGGGTCACAAGTCCCTCCTAAAGGGTAACTGCGGATTGTACTACCTGCCCGCGTTTTCGAGCGAGTGGGCAGGAGTAATTGCGGGCAGCCGGAGCAAGAACGAAGGCCACGCATTATTCGCGTGGCCTTTCATTGCAGATGACTGGATTTGCCGATACCGCTGCGTCTCACTTCGCCGACTCGGCGCCAGCGGCAGAGTTCTCAGCTGTCTGCTCCGCTGCAGCGGGACGGATTTTGACCGTGGCCAGGATTTTCTCGAGCCGCGCAAAAACGTCTTCGCGATTTACTGGTTCGACGCCGTCAGTAATACCGTATCCGGCTGTCCCCATGCCGAGGACGTACTCGTAGCAGGCCCCGTTTTCATACTTGTGATAGTACTGCGCTTCCGCCTGCTTGGTGGCGCTACCCGCGAATTCGGAGGTCATTTCCATGTCAGTCGATCCGACTTTTACCTTCTCGGCATCGATGGGCTCGCCATCCGCATTCCTGGTGTCAACGAATGCGAAATGAGAGCACTGCTCCTCCGAAAGGGTGCGATTCACGTTCACAGTGAAAAAACCTGTCGCGAAGTCGGTTCCGGGATACAGAGTTTTCGGCAATGCGACCGTGGCAACGGTAGCGCCTCCCGGCGGGACAAAGTTCATGGGCACGGGATCGTCCCCAAACTGAGGCTGCGCCTTGTCGCCGGTGGCGAGCGCGAACTTTCGCGGGTAGACGAATGACACGCCCGAGTTCGCATCCGTGTAAGAGACGTTTGCGGCACGTTTCTTCGGTGTTTTCTTGGCGACGGTTTGACTGGTGGGCGCTACGGACACGGCGGTCTGGGGCGCGGGGGTTTGCGGCGCAGTGGACGTTGTCGGCATATTCGACGGTTGGCTCGAGACGCCGGCCAGGGCGGGTTTCTCCGACTGCCTGGAGCAAGCGCTTACGGCCAGCAAGACCCCGAGAATTGCGCAGCCCGCAATCATGGCCAGTTTCTGCTGGCGTGACCAGGATGAGACGGTCGCGCCGGTGAATGAATCGTTGTTGGCTTTCTTCGTAGCTTTCCAAATTGTTGACACCTTGTCACCTCCCTGCGGCTGACGCAGCTGTTCTTCAGAAAAGCAGGACTGATGCCAATTTGCCGGGTATTGATTCTGGAAGAGTTGGAGTAACAACGGCAGGCGGGAGCGCGTGCCGCGCCGGATACGGTGTGGAACGGCAGACACGACTGGGTGGGCCGAGCGATAGAATGCCAGCGTGCAGAGCAGAAACTCCTACCGCGGCCGCCTTGCCCCCTCGCCGACTGGATTGCTGCACTTGGGCCACGCGCGCACTTTCTGGATCGCGGCGCTGCGGGCAATCGAGCATCAGGGAACTCTGATCCTGCGCAACGAGGACCTTGATCCGCAACGCTCGCGGCCAGACTTTGCCAAAGCCATGCTGGAGGACCTGCATTGGCTCGGCATTCGTTGGGCCGAAGGGCCGGATTGCGGCGGCGATTACGGCCCGTACACGCAGAGCGAGCGCCGCGCGCATTATCTCGATGCGTGGCGGCGGCTGCGAGACGGTGGGTTTATCTATCCCTGCACCTGCTCGCGCAAGGACCTTGCGCAGGCCGCCAGCGCACCGAACGATTCGGACGATGAACCGGTTTATCCAGGACACTGCCGCGGGCGGAACGATGCGGCCGGCCTCCTTGCCGCGGCGGGAGTGAACTGGCGGTTTCGCGTTCCGGACGGGGAAGAATTCGTCTTCACCGATTTAAATCTGGGCGAGCAGCGCTATGTGGCGGGGCACGACTTTGGCGACTTCCTGATCTGGCGGCGCGACGACGTGCCTTCCTATCAAGTAGCGGTCGTGGTCGACGATGCCGCCATGCGGGTCACGGAAGTTGTCCGTGGCGCCGATCTGCTCAAGTCAACCGCACGACAGTTGCTCCTGCTGCGTGCGCTCTCGTTGCCCGTACCTGCATATTTCCATTGCGAGTTGCTGCGGGATGCCTCCGGAGCACGCCTGGCCAAACGGCACGATGCACTGAGCATCCGGCGCTTGCGACAAAGTGGGATGTCGCCAGAATCCGTGCTGGAACTGGCCTTTCGGCCGACTGTACCCAGCGACGTGAGTAACCTCGGCAGGTTACAGGGGTAATCGCCGACCTTCTACAACCGCGCTACCATAATCTCGACAGCGGGTTTCTCCATAAAAGGGGGCGAATCATGCTCCGAATTTCCGACCGAGTTTCTTGCGCCGACGTTGCAATCATAGTGTTGATGCTGCTCACGGGTTTTGCGGCGTTCGGGCAGTCCACAAGCGGACAGTCTTTACCGGTTCAATCTTTATCTGGCACTTCTTCAGGCCAATCCCTGGGCGATGTTGCGCGTGCGAATCAGGAGAAGAAGGCGGCGGATGCATCGGGGGCAACGCCGCCGAAAGTAATAACGAACGCCGACCTTCCCAAGAAGCCTGACGAAGATGCGGATCCCGTCAATCAAAATCAGAACTCGGCAGCCAACACGGCAAACACACCTGCGAGCCGGAAAGCTGCCCAGCAGCGCGCCGCAGAACAGCGTGCCGGCGAACATTGGCGGCAACAGATTCTTGAACAGAAGGATAAGATTGCAAACCTTCAGGCGCGATGCGACCGGCTGCGCGCCCGTATTCATTTCGTGGACCCGGGCAATCCCTATACCTCAGGTATCGGCTATTACGGCGGCCAAGCCTATAACGCGCAGGAAGCGAGGGAGATGGAACGCCTGCACGACATGGAAGATCAGCTCAACCAGCAAAAGCAGAAGCTCGAGCGGATGCAGGAAGCTGCTCGCCACGCCGGCATGCACACTACTGTGTACGATCCGTAGGGCGCTTCGCACTCAACGGTTAATCGGGCGATAATGAAGGACGCGGCCGCCAGGGCCGCGTCTTCGCCGAATCGCTAGATTCGTCCGCCGCTCAGGCGGACTTTTCTTCGGGCTGTTCCACCTCGGTCAGTGGCATATTGACCAAGTGCTCACTGAGAAACCAGGTCTGGAGTTCATTGGTTCGTAACACGTCGCTCACCACCATATCGTTGGTTCCCGCATCGCCTAGCTTGGTGGCGCGCTCGGCCAATTCGCGGCAGTGCGTGATGATGATTTCGTGCGCGTCCAAAAGGCGAGAAAGCTGAACGGGAACTTCTTCGCGCCCCTTGGGCGGCCGCGGGATGCGCGTGAGTTCGGCGACGTCGTGAGCCATTGCAATACTGACTCCGCCTAAAAGCTGGATTCGCTCCGCGATGGTATCGACAATCTCGTTCTGCTCTTCATAATGCTTGTCGAACAATAGATGGAGTTGATAGAAGGTCGGCCCGGAAACCTGCCAGTGCGATTTCTTGTAGAGATCGCGCTGGGTGATGGTGTCGGCCAGCAACTGATTCAGTTGCTCGGTCATTTCGAGGCGCACCGGTTCTTCAAGTTGCAGCGGGAACATAGCGGTTACGCTGCCGAAGGGCTGAATTTCCCTCGCAGACTGATGGATGTGGGGTTGCGCGGAAACCTTGCGGGAATGGTTGGAGACTGGTTTCTTGGCCATAAGCTCTCCTGCGATTGCGAATTTTGGGCAGGGAGAAAAAAGGGGATGATGCATTGGCGCCCACTTCGTCTCTCTTGCCTAACAAGTGTTTGGATGCGGGCGGGCAAAAAGGGATTCCCTCCGGTTTTGGAGAAACCAGAGGGGACCACGAAACAGTCTGCTGCGCGGCGAAGCGGAGCGTCGCCAGGAGCGACTTCAGTCGGCGGCGCTGCGCCGAATGCTGAACATCTCGTTCAGGTATTCGACTTGCGGTACGCCCTTAACGCCAGCCTTCGCCATACGGCTTTTCAGATCTTCAGAGGCCATGAAGGAGCGCGCTTTGTCGAAATCCTCCCATTCAAACAGAAGCGTCAATTCATTGGGATTCTGAACGCCGCGGAAAATCCGGCAGTTGCGTTCACCGTTTCGAGTACGCCATTCAAGCGAAGAATCAAACACTGACTTCCAAGCGGAATAATCGGCGACTTCGTGATGGATGAGAAGATAGATCATGAGGGGCAGGCCTCTCCTTTCCCAGCAGAAAACCTTGCTCCAAAGTTCGAAGAAATGCAAGGGCTGGGGTCACAGCCTCAACGGAGATGCGGGGGTTCGCTGCGCGAATCGCGCACTTGCCTTCCGATTCGCTAACGGAGGTATCTCCGCGTAAAATCTTTGAAATGCAATGGTCGGGACGGCGAGATTTGAACTCGCGACCCCTTGCACCCCAAGCAAGTGCGCTACCAGGCTGCGCTACGTCCCGACGGAGTCCGCTGCCCAGACATGACAGCGTGGGGTTGACTTTGAAATTCTACACCAGTGCCGCTCGCTGGCGCGAGGTCTGGTCTCATAGCCTTATCCCGCTTCCTTCGTTGACGGTTCCGTTTCCTGGTCGTCGGCGTGACCCAAGCCAAATTTCTTCAGCTTGTAGCGCAGCGCGTCGCGGCTGATGTCGAGCAGTTTGGCGGCGTGGGTTTGGTTGTTACCTGCCTGCTTCATCGCCAGTTCCACCATGGCTCTCTCCACCTCTTCGAGTGATGTGCCGCCCTCGGGAATGTAGAGGCGCGGCAAGGCGCGGCCGTTGGGAAGGTTCTGGCCGTCGTCGTGCCCGGCGGAACGCTCGAATGCCGTCATTCCGGCCCTAGCCTGGCTCACCGCAAAGGGCAGGTAGGCGGGGCGGAGCAGCGATTCCTCTTCAAGAATCATGGCGCGCTCGATCGAATTGCGCAGCTCCCTTATGTTGCCCGGCCAGTCGCTCTCGAGGAGCAGCCGCCTGGTTTCGTCGGTGATGCCGCGCACCGATTTGCGGAAGCGCAGGTTGTAGCGATCGATGAAGAACTCGACCAGGGGAAGAATGTCTTCCTTGTGTTCGCGTAAGGGCGGAATAAAGATCGCAATGATGGCTAAACGATAGTAGAGATCCTGGCGGAACCGGCTTTCGCGCACCTCTTTCTCGAGATCGCGGTTCGAAGCGGCAATCACGCGCACATTTACCTGCATGTCGCGCACGCCGCCAATCCGCCGGATCACCTGATCTTCGAGTACGCGGAGCAGTTTGGCTTGCAACAAAGGCGAGAGTTCGCCGATTTCGTCTAAAAACAGGGTTCCGCCATCGGCCATCTCGAACAGGCCTTTCTTCATGGCCTTGGCGTCGGTGAAGGCGCCCTTTTCGTGGCCAAACAATTCCGCTTCCATCAGCGTTTCCGGAATTGCCGAACAGTTGATGGCTACGAACGGGCGCTCCTGGCGGGTGCTTTCGTAGTGAATCGCTTTCGCGATCAGATCTTTGCCCGTGCCGCTCTCGCCCTGAATCAGGATCGTGGTCGCTTCGCTGGCCGCGACCTTGCGGACAAAGTTCATCAGCTCGGTCATCTTCGGGGAGTCCGCGACGATCTCGTGATACCCAGCGCGCCGCCTCATTTCTCCGCGCAGCGACTTCACTTCCGACCGCAACTGCGTCGCCTCCAAGGCGTTCTTGATGGTGACGTGCAATTCCTCGAAATCGAGCGGCTTGCCGATGAAGTCGTATGCTCCCAGCTTGATCGCGACTTTCACATCTTCCAGTTGTGGGTCGGCGGTGATCATAATGACGGCGGGTGCGCCTTCATTTTTCTTGAGGTGCTCAAGCACTTGGATGCCGTTCATATCGGGCAGCCGCACGTCGAGCAAGACGAGGTCCGGGGATTCGACCTGGGCGAGCTTCAACCCCGGCTCGCCGGCCTCAGCTTCAAGGACCTGGTACCCCCACTCTTCACACTTCTGGCGGAGCGACCANNTTCGTCGTCCACCACCAGGATTTTCTCGGTTGCCATCTGAAACCCGCTCTATTCTAGCGCACTGCCGGGTTCGGGCAGCCGGGGAGCCATGGCGGTCCGCAGGCCACTTCCGGGCCCGGGGCCAGCCCGGGCGGTCCGGTGATGTGCATCACATTCTCGTGTGATAGCACTTGCTGGCGTAAGGGCGCTCTCACGATTAAGGTAATGAAGGTCAAAGGCGGAGCCCCGGAGAGGTAAATGGGCTCGAACCGCGTCGGCTAGGCCGAGTTATTGTCCAGCCGCGAAAATGGGAAGTACGAACCCTTCAGGAGTGATGCATGGCAGATGAAAATGTGACGACCGGAACGTCTTCGTCCGAATGGCAGGCCAAACAAGTTTACGCCTTGGCAGTGGTTTGCCTGTTGATCGGCCTTGCCGTGGGATACCTGTTCCGCGGCTCGCGCTCGCCTATGCCCTCGGTGAATCCGATGCAGGCCAGCAGTGCTCCGGCTGCCTCTGCAGCCCAAGGAATGGGGGGCCAAGGCGGGATGGGAAACCAGCCGGTAACCCTGGATCAAATGAAGCAAATGGCTGACAAGAAGGCAGAACCTCTACTGGCCAAACTGAAGGATGATCCTAAGAACGCGGACCTGCTGATTCAAATTGCAAACATCTACTTTTCGACTCATCAATTCACGGAAGCAGCCAGCTATTTCAGTAAGTCCCTCGACGTGAAGCCGAAGAATGTGACAATTCGTACCCAGCTGGCTTCCTGCCTCTATTATTCCGGCGACGTCGATGGCGCTCTGCAGCAACTGGAGCGGGCCACCACTGACGATCCAAAGGATGCCAATTCGCTGTTCAACCTCGGCATGGTGCGTCTGCAGGGAAAGAAAGACACCAAAGGCGCGCTCGCAGCCTGGGGACAATTGCTGAGGACCAACCCCCAGCTCGAACCGGCCAAGAAAGCGCAGGTCGAAAAACTGATGGCGACCGTCCGGCAAGCAGCCAGCACGAACTAGAATTTAGTATGGATTATGGATTAAGGAGCACGAGAATGCCTGACAACAACACCTCTTCGAACACTACCTGGACCGGCGTGCAGGCCTACACTCTGGCCGTAGTCTGTCTGCTGCTGGGAATGGCGGGCGGATGGTTGATTCGCGGCTCGCAGTCGCCGGCCGCGGCTGCTCCCGCAATGGCCGCCAGCGCACCCGCGCCCGCCGGAATGGGCGGAGCAGCGAATGCCCAGCCCACTCCCGAGCAGTTGAAGCAAATGGCGGACACACAAGCGGCCCCGCTGATCGAAAAGCTGAAGTCGGATCCGAATAACCCCGAGCTTCTGGCCAGTATCGGCAACTTTTATTATGACGCGCAGCAGTACCCGACCGCTGTCGACTATTACGGCCGCGCGCTGAAGGCAAAGCCATCGGACGCTGCCGTGCGCACCGACATGGCGACAGCCTACTGGTATATGGGCAATGCCGATACTGCGATCGCCGAGTTCAACAAGTCGCTCACCTACGAGCCCAACAAGCCGAATACTCTGTTCAACCTAGGCCTGGTGAAGTGGCAGGGAAAAATGGACATCAATGGCGCGGTAGCCGATTGGCAAAAGTTGCTGGCCACCAACCCGAACTATGAAGCCAAGGACAAGGTCGAACAGATGATCGCCGAGGCAAAGAAGCACACCGGCGTGAAGCCGGGAACGCCGGCAAAACCTCTACCTCAATAGCAAACCTTCTGCATAAGGCAGGAATCCAAGGGGGCGCCGTTGTGGCGCCCCAAGCGGACGGGGTCTCCGGGCACGGAGGGCACCAGCAAGAATGACAAGGGTAACGTAGCCGCAAGGCCGCGGCCCTAAAGTTCTGCACGAACGGTCGATCTACCCTTTGTGTGCAGAACCTCCCCATCCCGACACCTCGGCCTAGCTTTCTCCCTAATTCTCCCGCTGGCCATGGTTTGCGCCGCATCCGCCCAAACCGACGCTATTCCCTCGGACATGACTCTCCGTTCGGACGTCACCGAAGTGCGGATGACGTTTTCCACCACCGATCAGAACGGGCGCGTCATGGCGACTGTTCTTCCTTCCGACTTTGCCATCGTCGACGGGGACATGGTTGTCCGTGACTTCCGCAGCTTTGCGCGCTCGGCATACACGCGCCTCGAGGTTGCCGTGCTGGTCGATGCGAGCGAATCGATCACCGCGCAATTGCGCCAGGAACTGGCGAATGTTGTTCAACTGATCGGCGAGACCAGCGGCGTGCCGGATGAGAGCTTTTCTGTCGTTTCCTTCCGCGACCTGAAACCTGCGGTCGTGTGCGAAAGCAACTGCCGCGCCTTGAACACCAGTGCACAGTTCCCGGTTATCCCGAGCGGCGGCCTGACACCGCTTTATGACTCGGTCGTGTTCGCTGCGCGCAAGCTCGGCTACGACAACGACCCGCACGTCAGAAGAATTTTGATTCTGTTCTCAGACGGCGCCGACACCATCAGCTTGAAATCGTTCACCGACGCCATGAATTCGGCTTTGGACAACGACGTCGCCATTTACAGCGTCGATGTCAGCCGCCAACCTCACAGCTCGCCCGGCACGCTGGTGCTGCGCAGTTTCTCCGTCAACACGGGAGGCCGTTACTTCCCTGTCGAGGCCGGCACAACCAAGCTCATCGATGCCGTTCTTGAAGACTTTCATGCGGCTTACACCGTAGCCTACAAGCTGCCAAGCCACGCGGACGGATTTCATCTAGTCCGCATTCTTCCCACACACGACCTGAGCCTGCAATTCCACTGCCGGCGCGGATACTACTATCCCAGTAGCCCTGAGAATTGAGGACCTATGAAACACGCTCTGCTGTTCATCGCTCTGTTGTGCATGTTGTCCGTCTCACTCGCGGCCGAAAACCGGAGCTTGCAGGAAGGCACAATCGTCCGCATGCGCATGGCCGACTGCGAAGGTCTGCGCCATTCGTTTATGGCCTCAATGTCGGGCGGCCAAATGCCCGCCGAGTCTTGCGCGGAGTATGTCCTTGTCACCGACAAGGTCGTATACGTGATCGTCGGGAAAAGTTCCGACCAGCTTGTTCCCTTGGCCGAGACCACGAGATTTCATTTCCAGAACAGCGAAGTCGTGATTCGCGTCGATGATGCTCGCCACGAATCGCATTTCCACGTCAAGGCCATGGTGCTGCGTCCTGAATGGGAGCGTAGCCAGCAACTGGAAGAGGCCGAGGCTGTGGCGTTGATGGCCGCACATCGTCTGCAAGGCGCGGCCCTCACCGGCACGCAGCGATAACGCACCCACCGAGGCGTGCCGGAAGGGACTTTCATTGCCCCCGGCACGACCTCGGGTCAGCATTCGAACGATCCCACTCGCCGCGACCCTCCACTTTTTCGTTTATGCTTGCGATTGCACTGTCATTCGAGGGGTTCGATGATTCGATCGCGCACAGTTGTTCGTCTGCTCGTATCTTTCCTCATTCTTCTTTCCGCAAGCCCAGGCTGGACGCAGGTTCCCGAAAACACCTACCGGGAATTGCAGTGGCGGATGATCGGCCCATTCCGTGGAGGCCGCACACGCGCCGCCGCCGGCGTTCCCACCCAGCCCAATGTGTTTTATATGGCCCCAGTCAACGGCGGAGTATGGAAGAGCGAC
>PLHN01000117.1:1170-19593 GCA_003139975.1 Acidobacteriaceae bacterium | reverse complement strand
CGCGGTCTACGAGCAGGTCGTCGAAGGCGTAGCCAACAAAGCCAGGAAGATCATAGTCGGTTCCGGCATGGATGCCAGCACGCAAATGGGACCGCTGGTTTCCGAGGAGCAGTTGCATCGCGTTTGCAACTATCTCGACATCGGCGCAAAAGAAGGAGCGAAAGCCGTCGCCGGCGGAAAGCAGATCGGCGACAAGGGCTACTTCGTCGAGCCGACCGTGCTCACCAACACCAAAGAAGATATGAAGGTAGTGCAGGAAGAAATTTTCGGCCCCGTGGTCGCTGCCATTCCTTTCGACAACGTGGACGATCTGGTTTCGCGCGCCAACGACTCGGTCTATGGCCTGGCCGCCGGCATCTGGACGAAGGACATTTCCAAAGCCCATCGTCTGGCCGCATCGCTCAGAGCGGGCACAGTCTGGATCAACTGCTACAACATCTTCGACGCCGCCCTCCCCTTCGGAGGCTACAAGCAATCCGGCTGGGGCCGAGAAATGGGCAAAGACGTGTTAGAACTCTACACGCAAACGAAGGCGGTCTGCACGCGGCTGTAACTGATTTTCCCAAAAAAGCTTGTCGGCGGGCGATTTCGCTCGCCGATTTTTTTTCAAACCACATGGCGCCTGAGCGACTGTCTTTCCGGTCTGGCCGCGCGGGCCTGGATTGTGCCGGGCGGAAGGTGGGCGTCTGGATTGTCCTGGTTCCGTGCTTTGTTTATGGCTTCCTTTATATCTTCGACTTCTTTGTCGAGCCGATGTGCATCGGCGGAGTTGCATGGGAGTTGACGAATGACCTCCTTGAGGCGGTGATACTCCTTTTCATCGGTGACGGTGTCCGCGGGATCGTCGAGGTGGCGACCGATGAAGAGGAGATACTCGAGTTGCTTCTCGATTTCGGCTTCGTGGACCGCATCTTTTTCGGCCTTACGCTCGGCAGCGGTGAGGCGTTTGGGCTTCTCCTCAGCTGCAACAGGGGTGGCCACAGGCGCAGGGTCGGCTTCGGGTTCGGGCATCGTCTCCTCGCATCTGTCGGGTTCGACGGTGAGCTGCGCGGGGTGCGGCTTTTCGGTTTGCAGCATTCTCAGATTCATGAGCGCAAGCTGCATGGAATAGAGAAGCAGGCTGGCGGTCTTGTGCTCGATTTTCTGGTTCATGAGAAGCGAAGCGACCTGGCGGATGGCGATCTGGATGGAGTGCGCGTCTTCGAAGAGAGGAAGATCCTCTTCGAGGGCGCAGTAGGGAGCTTCGGAGTAGTACCTAATTGAAGTGGAACGGCCCTGATGATGGTAGTAGCAGAACTTCGTGCGACTGACGGCGGGAGATCCACATTGAACGCCGGCGGTGTTGATGTGATGACAACGGGAAACTTGCTTGGATGATGGCATGGTATGAGTCCTTTTCTGCTTTGAACCAAGAACTTGGTCTAAGGTCTAAGGTCTTAGGTCTTAGGTCTCAGGTCTGAGCCAACCGCGGGTCCTGGCTGATCGCTTCGCTTACTTCGTTTATGAATGCGTTTCATGAATGCGTTTACGAGTTACCCCCCCTCCCCCCTATGTGGCTTCTAATAGAATCATCGAGTTAGGGCGATTTTCCCGGCAAAGTCTTGACGCGTTGGGAGTTATTGGTAAAGTCTTGATTCTTCATTGCTTAGAATTGATCCCCACAGCATTTTCCTGGATGCCGTCATTCGCGGGCCAGCGTTTGGGCTGGGCCCGCTGGATTCCGGCAATTATGTTGGTTAATTTTTTCGCTTATTGAGTGGCGTTGTCTATGACGCGGGACACATTGAATTTGTGATGAATCGGGGTGCCGAATTGGGATGGTACTTCATGGAATGAAAGATCAGCACTTGGCAGGTTCACATTTATACCCGATAATAATCGGGTAATATCATGTCGAGGCCGCCGAACTCGTCCCAGGGTGATCGTTTCGAGGTGACGCTGTCTGTTCAATCGATTAAGATATTAAAAGAGCTTGCCGCCAGAGGAATTTATGGTCGAACCCCGGCTGAAGTTGGTGGCAGGTTCATCGAGGAGGCGGTGCAGCGTTGNNAGCGTTTTGTCGAGCCGCCGAGATTTCCTTTAAACCCTTCTCCGCACAGAAAGCGACGTGCCTCGAATGGCTAGACCTCGCCCACACCTAGCCCGTGCTCCTATCGTCGAGGCGATCATTGACTTTCGTGTATTGGCCGGGGAGGGCATCGCGTCGGACCACTTTGCTGATCTCAGTTCAAGAGTTGGTCAGCAATATAACCCTCCTTCACTAATGCACTCTATCCAAGCGCGGTTCGGCGTGGAGCGTGGCAAACCGGTTGCGCCGGTCCAGGTGGAGGCCCCTGTTGGGTGGCTATATTACTCCCAGACGCAGAAAGCGGTCGCCCAGTTTAGAGTTGACGGATTCACTTTCAGCAAACTCGAACCCTATACGACATGGGAAGAAGTATTTGGAGAGGCCCGCCGCCTTTGGAGCATCTATGTGCAGGTGGCACGGCCACTAGAGGTGTCTAGACTGGCAGTCCGGTATATCAACCGCTTGCGGTTACCTGCGCCAGCGGAGTTGGGCCAATACCTGTCAGCGCCGCCGGTACTGCCTGAGCCGATACCCCAAACGATACGGGAGTTTCTGACTCGCGTAGTCGTGGATGCTCCCGAGCGGAGGCTTTCAGCGATACTAGTTCAAGCGTTGGACGCACCTTTGGATCCCTCTGCCATGCAAGTTCTTTTGGACATCGACGCGTTCCGAGAACCAGCGAGACCTGCAGATGATCCGTCGTTGTCAGAAATTTTCGAGCAGCTTAGGGCGCTAAAGAATGAGATCTTTTTTGCGAGCGTCACTGAGCGGACTGTGGAGATGTACGAATGACAACAGGTCTAGCATTGGGACGGCCCACCGGACTGATTACGCCAAACCGATCAACTGCTCGAAGTGAATCTGCTGAGCGGTTGTCAGCGATTATAGAGCAGATACGGATGCACCTTCTCGCCAGCTATGCCGTTCGTCGCGGAGTCGAACGCGCACTGGACGAATTGGAGGCGACGCGAGGTGTGGCCTCTGTTGAAGGATGGGACGGTTACGGGGCGAAGCCGATGAATCCGGAGGCTTACCTTCTGGCGAGACGTTTCCTAGAATCCTTGCCTACCACCGCGCCACATCCTGAGATTAGCGCTGACCCTGACGGAGATGTGGCATTGGACTGGTCGTTCGGTCCGCGTAAGGCTCTAAGCGTAAGCATCAATGAAAAAGGCCGATGCGTCTTTGCTTGTATGCGTGGATATAGCACCTTAAGGGGTACAGAATGGTTTGATGATGGAATTCCTGGATCAATTGCGAATGCGCTGTCCCAGTTGGCTCGCGAAACTGCTGCGACGAATGTGGCGCGTTGAGACTGTGTCCCAGGTTCCGCGTGAGTTGGCACCTTTCGAGGTAGTCACGCGAATCCTGTATTCGAAAACTCAGTTCAGCAGCCAGCGAATGCGTCCGAAGCGGAGCGCCTTCATGCCTCCTCCGAGCATGAAGCTTTCAGGGATCCACGTGACGGACCTACTTGACTCGACAATCTGGGAAATCGCTGAGAAGAATACGATGCGCAGCGAACCAGGCCGAGATACCATCTATGCTCGCGCTGATGTCCCGGTGGAGCAGTTCCTCCAGCAAAAACTTCGAGCTATTCGGGACGATCAACCGTTCGAACGACACACTTCTGTGGTGGGATGGCCGGCTCCCACTGATATGAACGAGCGCAAAGAGCGATGGATTGAGATATGTCTGGAGCTAAGTGAATCTCCAGACGTAAAGTTAGCCATTCCGCCGGGCCCAATTCGTTTGAAGACGAAGACCGAGTCCTAAAACGACCCTCCCAAGACTGAAGCGAGGACTATGACAACTATCGTGTCGCGCCTGCGGCTTTTCGCTGCATTGAGGATGATGCTGCTTGTTGCACTGGCGATCACGCTCTCTCATGCGCAAGGCTCAGCGCCTCAACAACTTAAGGCTGACCAACCAACTCCGCATGAAGGCGATTACTTGGTTCGCGACTTCCGCTTCCAGTCAGGAGAAACCCTGCCTGAGGTGCGGATGCATTACACCACTTTGGGCTCTGCCATGAAGGATGCGCGCGGGCATACGACCAACGCGGTACTGATCCTGCATGGAACAAGCGGATCGGGGAAGACTTTCCTGCGTCCCATCTTCGCAGGCGTCCTGTTTGGCCCAGGCCAATTGCTGGACGCATCGAAGTACTACCTTATTATTCCGGACAATGTTGGCCACGGGCAGTCGTCAAAGCCCAGCGATGGGATGCATGCTCATTTTCCGCAATATGACTATGCCGACATGGTGGCGCTGCAGCATGAACTGGTGACGAAGGGGCTGGGCGTCGATCATTTGCGGCTGGTGGTGGGGACATCGATGGGGTGCATGCATTCGTGGATTTGGGGAGAGAACTATCCGGCGGAAATGGATGCGCTGATGCCTTTGGCGTGTTTGCCGGTGCAGATTGCGGGGAGGAACCGCATCTGGCGGAAGATGGTGATGGATGGAATTCGTTCGGACCCGGAGTGGAAGAACGGCGAGTATGCGGCCGAGCCGCGGTCGGGGATCGAAATTGGCGTGGATTTCCTAATGATTGCAGGGAGCGCTCCGCTGGCGATGCAGAAAGAGCTGGCTACGCGCGAGGCGGCGGACGAATATCTTGAGGTGACTCGGAAGCGGATGATGGATGGCTTGGACGCGAACGACCTTCTTTATGCGGTCGGCGCGTCGCGGGATTATGATCCGTCGGCGAAGCTGGGGACGATTCAGGCTCCGGTGATGTTTGTGAATTCGGCGGATGATTTTATTAATCCTCCAGAGCTGGGCATTGCGGAGCGGGAGATTCAGCAGGTGAAGAAGGGGAAGTTTGTGTTGATTCCGGCGTCGGAGAACACGCATGGGCATGGGACGCACACGTGGGCCGCGATTTGGCAGCAGTATTTGAAGGAGTTGCTGGAGGAGTCGGGGGCGAGGCCGTGAGGGAGGAAATTGGAGGCGCGGGTCGGAATCGAACCGACGAATAGAGGTTTTGCAGACCTCTGCCTTACCACTTGGCTACCGCGCCTAACCTGCTGAAAGCGAAAAGCCCTTGCCGAAGCAGGGCTTCAAGAACTGGAGCGGGAGACGGGATTTGAACCCGCGACTTCGACCTTGGCAAGGTCGCACTCTACCACTGAGTTACTCCCGCTCGGACTTTATGAGTATAAACGAGCGGCTGGAGCGGGGCAAACGGAAGGGGGAAAATGGCTGGAACTTTGCGGATTCTGCTTTCGTAATCTAGACTGGGTAGGAATCATGCGAATTTTCCTCATTACGCTGGCGGTTTCACTGGGCGCGAGTATTGGGTTTTGGAACTTCGGGCTCGCCTCCAAAATCTGGCCGGCACATCCACTGTTTGCAACGACGCTCCTCGCAACCGCCTGCGCCATGGCGGTGCAGATCATTCTGACGCGCGATGAGGCGGCGCGGAAGCAGAAGTGAATGCTGCAGCCTCCCTGGCGTCCGCAGCGGCTAAAAAGCCGGCACGTAAACGAAGTCGCTTATCGCAGCGCGGGCTGCGCCACCAAAAGCTTGCGCGTTGACCCGCCCCAAGGCTGACCCGATGCGCCATCAGCGCAACGGAATCTGCGTTGATTATGGACGCACCTGTCCGGCGGGATGATGGGGCGTCCACTGGGGATCTTCTTCGGGCGGGACGATCTCGCCGTCGCGCATGTGAACGATGCGGTCTCCGTACTCGGCGGCTTCGGGATTGTGCGTGATCATCATGACGGTCTGGCCGAGTTCTTTGTTGGACTGGCGCAGCATGTTGAGGACAATCGCGGAATTCTTGGAATCGAGGTTGCCGGTAGGCTCGTCGGCGAGAACGATGGCGGGACGATTGATGAGCGCACGCGCCAGGGCGACGCGCTGCTGCTCGCCTCCGGAGAGCTCGTTGGGGCGATGGTTGAGACGTCCGGCGATGCCGAGCAGTTCGGTAATCTTCTTCAGGTATGCGGGATCGGGAGCGCCGAGGCCGGCGATGTCGGCAGCGATGTCGATGTTGCCTTGAGCGGAAAGCGTGGGGAGAAGGTTGAATTTCTGGAAGACGAATCCTATTTTGCTTTTGCGGAGGCGGGTGCGCTCGGCGTCGGAAAGCGAGGCGAAATCGATGCCGTCGATGGTGACGCTGCCGGAGTCGGCGCGGGTAAGGCCTCCGAGCAGGTAAAAGAGCGTGGACTTGCCGCTGCCGGAAGGGCCGACTACGGTGACGAACTCACCCTTTTGCACGCCGAAAGAGATGCCGCGCAGCGCGGGCACGTCAACCTTGCCAACGCGGTAAGTTTTGCGGAGTTCTCTAGCCTCGATGAAGGCGGACATCCAATAAAAACGATATCACATGGAGAGGGCGAGTCTCAGGCCGGATGGCATCTGCTCTCAGCGGCTGAAGACGCCGATAAATAGCTGCCGCTACCGCAGCGCTTGAAGCGCTGCGCCACCGCAAACCAGCGCACCGCAAAACCAGCTTGAATACTGAAGGGTATGCCGTGGCTGAATCGGCGGTCCGTGGTTGCCGGCTAGACGCCGGTGCTACACGTCAGGCAACAGTGGCGCGGGCGGCTGGACGAACGGGGAGTTGGACAGAGCGCTTGGGGCCGCGTTTGCGCACGAGCAAGAGGCGGATTTTTTCGAGCAAATCCACCGGCTCGTACATTCCTTTGGGAAGAAAAAGATCGGCGAGCGTGTCGCGCTCGTAGATCTTCACGCGGCCGGAGATGAGAACGGCGGGCGTTTGCGGGGAAAGCATCTTTATTTCTTCGATGAGCTGCGAGCCGTCGAGGCCGGGCATGATGAGATCTGTGAGAACGAGGTCGACGTTGCTACGGCGGAAGGCCTCGAGCGCGGCCGCGCCGTTATTGCAGGCGATGACGCGGTAGCCGCGGGTTTCGAGGAGGACTTTGCGGATGGAAAGAGCCTGTTCGTTATCGTCGACGCAGAGGATTGTTTTTTTCGGCTTCATTGGTTGACTCGGGGGCTGTCGTTGCCACTTCTTTTCAAGAATCGGAGCGAGACGAATAGTAAACAGAATCACGATGCCGGAAAAGTGGCGCGCTCGCCAATGGCACCGAGGTGGATGGCAGGGTAGTGCATCACGCGCCGAACCGCGATGCGAGCAGCGTCTCGCGTGTCAGAGATTGAGCGTGAGTTCGGCGCGAAAGACTTCCACACAATTTCCACCGACACGCACATTGGCGACTTGGTTATCACGTTTGGAGGCGCGGACGAAAATGCGGCTGGGACGTTGCATTTCGAGGCCTTGCTCGATCAGGACCTGCTCATCGCTGGCGGCAATTGCGTGCGCGGCCATCCAGGCCGAACAGCAACCGGCGGCGGATCCGGTGGCGGGATCTTCTCCGTTGTAGAAAAGCATGCGCGCATGCAGCCGGGCTTTGGGGTCGACGGTCTCGCGGGAAACGAAGTAAAAGAACCTTCCAGCGCTGCGGTCCAGGTATTCAGCGGCACGATTCTGATCGAGATGAAGAGACTGGAGTGTGTTCAGCGAGCGCAACGGGGCGATGGTGAATGGAACTCCGGTGGAGACGGTCTGGATGGGAGCGGTCTGGTCGAAGTCAGCGGCGGTGAGGCCGGCGACACGCGCCACGGCTTCGCGGTCGTGGATGGCTCCGAATTCGGGATTCTTCTGCGTCATTTCGCCAAAAGTTGGAAGGCCGGGTCTGTCCTCGAAACGCACGGGAACGGTACCGACGTTGAGTTCAAGAAGGACTTCGCTGGAGCCGGATTGGCCGCGCAGAACGAAGGCCGTGCCGAGTGTAGGGTGACCGGCGAAGGGCAGTTCTTCCTGCACGGTGAAGATGCGGACGCGGATGCCGCGCGACTTTTCCGCGGCGGGATCTCCGGGGAGGACGAAAGTTGTTTCCGAGAGGTTGGTTTCGCGCGCGATCGCTTGCATCTGTCCGGTCGTGAGGCCGCGTCCGTCGAGGACGACGGCCAGGGCATTGCCGGTGAGGGCGCGGTCGGTAAAAACATCGACTTGGACGGAAGAGAGTTTTCGAGAGGTGGCCATGGATGGAAAGTTAGATGAATTTTTGACCGGGACGATTCTTGGAGGAACCGCGAGGACCGAATGGACGAACCCATTCAAAGTGTGCGATGTGTGGGATACGCCTGCCCGACACGCCCGCGCGGTTGACGGGTGTTCGGGGCGCGGAATATCCTATCTCTACTTAACTAGTGGGGTATAGGCTGTTTATCGGCACAATTTCTGAAACGAGGTTACAAATATGTCATTGCGCATCAACTCGGAAGCTCCCAATTTCACAGCCGAAACCACACAAGGAAAGATCGATTTTCACCAATGGATCGGCGACGGCTGGGCCATCCTGTTTTCGCACCCCAAGGATTTCACGCCCGTGTGCACGACCGAACTTGGATACATGGCGGGGCTGCAGGGCGAATTCGCCAAGCGCAACACGAAGATCATCGGGTTGAGCGTGGATCCGGTGACGAATCACGGCAAGTGGGCCGCCGACATTGAAGAGACGCAGGGGCACAAGGTGACCTACCCCATGATCGGTGACACGGACTTGAAGGTGGCGAAGTTGTACGACATGCTGCCGGAAGGCGCGGGTACGACGAGCGAAGGGCGGACAGCCGCTGACAATGCGACGGTGCGCACGGTGTTTGTGATCGGGCCGGACAAGAAAATCAAGCTGATGCTGATTTATCCCATGAGCACGGGCCGGAATTTCGATGAAGTGCTGCGGGCGCTCGACTCGATTCAGCTGACGGCGAAACACAACGTGGCGACGCCGGTGAACTGGAGGCCGGGGAATGATGTGATCATTCCGCCGGCGGTTTCCGACGAACAGGCCAAGCAGAAATTTCCGGGCGGATGGAAGACGCTGAAGCCGTATCTGCGCATAGTCGCGCAGCCGAAGTGAGTGGCCTTCTCCCTTTGGTTCTGATTTAAGCTCCTGGCTCGGAGCGGTTGCCATCGCGCCGACAACAATGACCGGCAATTCCTGCTCAATATTCTGCATTGGCTCAGCCGGGCTATGTAGCAACTGCCACTGCGGCTGACAAGGCAGCAACTGTTGTTATCCGATAGACTTCGGACTTGGCAGCCAAGCGGTGCGACGTCATCACGGTCTGGGCCGTCGGGGTAGCGGAACGCACCGCTGGCCGGAGCAGAGCGTGAGCGCTCTCTGCGGCCTTCGCCTCGTCGCGAACCGGATTTTATTTTGCATCCAGCTTGAGCGTAGCCGCCGAAACGGGCGGACCGAGGACGAAGTGACACAGGGCTTGGAAGCGAAGGGTCCCCGGTGGGGTTCCCGGTCTTCAAAACCGGCGGGCGGCAGGGATCCTGTCGCCGGTGCGTTCGACTCGCACTCGCTTCCGCCAATTATTCAGATTTAGCCGTGCAATCCGGACGCGCGGGCGAGAATCAGAAGTTCTGCCGGCGGCTGCAATCGCGAAGTGAAAGATTACATCCAGTTCTTTGGACCCCTCGCCGCCTTTGCCAATGGCGGCTTTCATTCCATTCACGAGTCCTGCCAGTGTGAGAAGATATTCTCCTCCAATGAGGGAGAGCCGCATGGCCGTCAGAACGCAAACTCCGCCTGCTGAAGGGACTCCTCCAGCGAAATCCTCCGCCCCACCCTCTGTTAGCCCAATCACGTGGGCAGTCGTGATCCTGGTATCGGTTGTTGCCGCGGTCGCTATTCTCAAGATTCCCGCGCTCACATCGCCCTGGTCGCAGAACTATGATCCCACCGGCCACTGGTGGCTTTCCACGTTGGTGGCGGCATTGCCGGTCGTCGTACTGCTGGGTGCGCTGGCTTTGTTCCACGTCAAAGCTCATTATGCGGCGCTCCTCGGACTGGGCACAGCGTTGGCGGCGGCAATTTTTATCTTCCACATGCCGGCGCGCCTGGCCGCTACGACGGCGGTGTATGGCGCGGGATACGGGCTGTTTCCCATTGGCTGGATCATTTTGAACGTCATCTTTATGTATCAGCTCACGGTCGAGTCAGGACGCTTCAAGGTACTGCAACATAGCATGACGGGAATCACTCAGGATCGGCGGCTGCAATTGTTGCTGATCGCGTTTTGTTTCGGCGCGTTTTTCGAGGGCGCGGCTGGATTCGGAACGCCCGTGGCGGTGACCGCCGCCTTGCTGATTGGTCTGGGTTTCAAGCCGTTGCAAGCTTCGGGCTTGTCGTTGATCGCGAATACGGCGCCGGTGGCGTTTGGCGCTTTGGGCACTCCGCTCATCGCATTGGGCAAAGTGACTGGCATGAGTGAAATCATGCTGGGGGCGATGGCGGGTCGCATTCTGACGCCTTTCTGCATTCTGGTTCCGTTCTGGTTGATTTGGGCGTTTGCCGGGTTCTCGGGAATGATGGAAATTTGGCCTGCCATCCTGGTGGCGGGCGTCTCGTTCGCGATCCCCCAACTGCTGGTTTCGAACCTGCACGGTCCGTGGCTGGTGAACATCATCGCCGCTGTGGTTTCGATGATTTGCCTGATCGGCTTTCTCTTCGTTTGGCATCCGAAAAAGATCTGGACGTTTGAAGGCGAAGAGACGAAGGGCGCGCGCGCCGTTCACGGGTACAGCCGTTCGGAAGTTGTGCGCGCGTGGATTCCGTGGGTCATCCTCAGCGTCGCCGTTTTCGTTTGGGGCACGCAGACCGGGAAGAACCTGATGAACACTCCCGAGAAAGTGTTCAGGTCGATGTCGACATGGCAAACAGTGCCAAGCAAGATTACGAATCCGGCGTTTCCGGTGACGGGCCTGAACAATCTGGTGCAGCGCGTGCCGCCCGTGGTTCCAAAGCCGGCCAAGGAACCGGCGGTGTTTGCGCTGAACTGGCTGAGCGCGACGGGAAGCGGAATTTTGTTCGCGGCACTGATCTCGGGGCTGGTGATGGGTGTAAGCGTCGGGAACATTTTCAAGATCTATGGGCGCACCATTGTGAAGGTGCGCTTCTCGCTACTGACCATCGCGGCCATGCTGGCGATCGGCGTCCTGACTCGTTACTCGGGCGTGGACGCCACCATGGGTCTGGCGTTTGCCCGCACCGGCACGCTCTATCCGTTCTTCGGAACTTTGCTAGGCTGGCTGGGCGTGGCGCTGACCGGGTCGGACACGTCGTCGAACGTGTTGTTTGGCAGCCTGCAGAAAATTACGGCGCAGCAGATCGGAGTCGCGCCCAGCCTGATGGCGGCGGCCAATTCGTGCGGCGGTGTCATGGGCAAGATGATCGATGCGCAGAGCATTGTCGTGGCCAGTACGGCGACGCAGTGGTACGGACATGAGGGTGACATCCTGCGCTACGTTTTTTGGCACAGTTTGGCGCTGGCGGCTTTGGTGGGAATTTTTGTGACGCTCCAGGCCTATGTGTTTCCGTTTACTCACTTGGTGTTGCGGTAGAAAGTGGCGACGTAGAAAAGACAAGAGGTGTCATCGTGTCCCGCAAAGTGTCTCTGTTCGTTCCTTGCTTCGTGGACCAACTGCTGCCTGAGGTCGCCGTTGATACCGTCAAGGTGCTGCGCCGGGTTGGGTGCGAAGTTGACTTCCCCGAAGATCAAACCTGTTGCGGCCAGCCTGCCCTCAACACGGGATACTGGGGCGAAGCGCGCCCGTGCGCCGAGCATTTTGTGCGCGTGTTCAAGAACGCCGAGGTTGTCGTATCCCCTTCCGGTTCGTGCGTGAGTGTGATTCGTCTTTTCTACCCGGAGTTGCTGGCCCACAGCTCGTTGCGCGAGGACGCCATCTCGCTCGCCGGCCGCACGTTTGAGTTTTCGGAGTTTCTGGTCAAGGTCGCGGAGGTCACGCAGGTGGGCGCAAGCTTTCCGCACACGGTTACCTATCACGCTTCCTGCCACGGGCTGCGCGAGCTGAACCTGCGCAGCGAGCCGATGCAGTTGTTGCGCGAGGTCGAGGGCCTGAAGCTGATTCCCATGGTTCGCTCGGAAGAATGCTGCGGTTTTGGCGGAACCTTTGCGGCCAAGTTCGCCGATATCTCCGGGGCAATGGGAAATTCGAAGGCTGACAGCGTGGACGCGATCGGGGCTGAGTTTGTCACCGCCATCGATCCCAGTTGTCTTATGCACCTGCAAGGCATTTTGGGCAAACGCAATGCTGCAGCCCGCACCATTCATCTGGCGAGCATCCTCGCACAGCAGCGTGGGGCCGGCAGTTCGCCCCAGGGTCTGGCGGAGGAGAAGCCATGACCCAGACTGCGGCACAACGTTTTCTTGAGGACGCTGCGGTCAAGTCGGCGGACCTAGTGCATCGCGAGATTATCCGGCGTGGCATGGACAGTTATGACGCGGCCCACCTCAAGGGCCGGGCGCGAATTAAAGACTGGGAAGCCGCCCGCGAGAAATGTCAGGAGATTAAAAGGGAAGCCATCAACCACCTGGATCGCTACCTTGTTCAGTTCGAAGAAAAGGTTGTGGCGCGGGGCGGGCATGTTTACTGGGCGGCTAATGCGGAGGAGGCGTGCACGTATGTGAAGGACCTGGCCCTGCGGTTCGGCGTACGCACTGTCGTGAAGTCGAAATCCATGGTGACGGAGGAAATTCACCTCAGTCCGGCGCTGGAGAAGGAGGGCATCAAGGTCTGGGAAACCGACTTGGGCGAGTTCATTGTGCAACTGCGCAACGAAGGTCCTTACCACATCGTGACGCCTGCGATGCACCTGAACCGCGGACAGATTGCCACATTGTTTCGCGAGAAATTGGATCCTGCAATCGCCAGCGACGACCCCGCGGACCTGATGGCCGTGGCACGCCGCAAACTGCGCGAGGCTTTTTTTGCCGCCGAGATGGGGATCTCGGGCGCGAATTTTCTGGTAGCCGATGCAGGGGTCGTGGCCATTTCCACCAACGAGGGAAACGGCCGCTTGTGTACGAGCGTGCCCCCCATTCACGTGGTGGTTACCGGCATCGAAAAAGTGATTCCTCGGCTTGATGATCTGGCTGTTTTATGGCCTGTGCTTGCGACTTCCGGCACAGGGCAAGGCATTACGACTTACAGCACGATGATCGCGGGCCCGCGCCAGCCGGGGGAAGTGGATGGAGCCAAGGAATTCCACGTGGTGCTGGTGGATAACGGACGCAGCCGGTTGCTGGCCGATGCCGAACAACGCGAAGTGCTGCATTGCATTCGGTGTGGCGCCTGCCTGAATATCTGTCCCGTGTTTCGCCATGTTGGCGGACATACTTACGGCACGACTTATCCCGGACCAATCGGCAGCGTACTCACGCCGCATCTGAATGGGATCAAGGAGTTCAAACACCTGTCCTATGCGTCGTCGCTGTGCGGCGCTTGCAGCAGTGTGTGCCCGGTGAAAATCGACCTGCATCACCATCTGCTGGAGAATCGACGCAATGCTGCCGAGGCGGGAGTCACAAAATCGAGCGAGCGGATGATCTTCCGCATGTGGCGGGCAGCGATGGTTCGTCCGCGGGTTTATGCATTCGGAGGATGGTCCATGCGCAAAGCGCTGCGCATGCTTTATGCCTTGGGATTGGCGGGAACGGTCGTCGATCCGATGCGCGTCTGGAACCGGTATCGCGCGCCCGTGCCGTTGCCATTGCAATCATTCCGTGCGCGCTGGAGGAAAGACCGTGCCGGAAACTGACAACGCGCAAACGAAGCAAATGCAAACCGGCAACCCAAGCCGCGAGCGGATTCTAGAGCGCATTCGCACTGGATTGCGGGTTGTGGTTCCTGAGCAGCCCCGGACACAGGCCAATTCCGAGCGCGTAATCTTCGAGCCCATCACAAATCCGCTCGATCGCTTCCAGCAGGAATGCGTTGCCAATCTGATGGAATGTGTGCTGACCTCGGATTTTGCCGCCAGCGCGCAACATCTTGCGGAGGTTCTGGAATCGCTGCCCGCAGGGGAAATTTTCGTCCAGGATGATCCCGCCTTGCGCCGCCTTCTCGAACCGTTCGCGCCCGCGCGGGCGATCCGCTGGTCCAACCAAGGAGCGCCGGGCGAGGCTTCCCAGGCCACGGTGACGCTGGCCGAGAGTCTGATCGCGCAAACCGGCTCGATTCTGGTAAGCGCCGCGTGCGGAGGGCGGGGCGCTTCCGTCATCGCTCCGTGTCACATCGTTTACGCGACGACAGCTCAACTGGTCCCCGATCTCGCGACCGCCATGAGCGGAATTTCACAGCAGGGAACGTTTGATCGCAATTCGTTCGCGTGCGTCATCAGCGGGTCGAGCCGGACTGCCGACATCGAGAAAATTCTGGTGCAGGGCGCGCACGGACCGCGCCGGTTGGTGGTTATCCTGCAGAGTGGAGCTTAGGTCGCGACTGCCTTTCCTGGTGGGGTTTTACCTCAGGGGCTAAAAGCCCTCAATCTTCAATCAGACGGCTTCGACGCGGCTGAAACCGCGACCCTTCAAACCTCAACATCGTTCATTCCAATCGCGTCACGAACGGCCTGTCGCAGCGCTACTCCTTGTGCCACAAAATTGCGGGAGGCGACAATCGATGAAAAAAATATGCGGCCCAAGTTGCCCTGGGCCGCATTGGTTAACGTTAGCGAGTGCGCTGGTGGCGGAATTTCGCCGACAATCACACTACTTCACTTTGCTGCATTCACCTGCAGGCAAACCGACGCAGTCACCCTGGTGAAGTCCGTGCTCTGCGTGGGAGTAAAGGTCACGTTCAGAGTGTCACACGTGCCGACCTTCGGCACTGTGCCGGCTGCCGGTGAGTATACGTACGTACCTGGTAGCGGCGAACTGTTGTAGCTGGCAGATGCATCCAGCTGCGTACTGCTCAACGGCGTGCCGTAAGTAATCGGCGCGGGCGTCGGCCAGGTGAGGACCGTAGCCGCCTTTTGCGCGATTGTTTTTGCCGTGGCAGTGGCCGCCTTATAGACATCGTCCGCAGCCCATTTCGCGGTTACCGTACACGTCCCCGTACCGTTCACCATGGTGACGGTGGTCCCGCTGATGGTGCAGACTGTGACGGGCGCCGCCGTGATGGTTGGGGTAGTGCTGGCGTTCGTGGTTGCTACTACGGTGTAGGTGGAACCGTAGACCGCAGTGGCGGGAGCGGTTAGGCTCACCGTCGGAGCAATCGCGGCCGCGACCGTTGTGTGTTGGACGACCGGCGTCGCAGCGGCGTAATTGCTGTTGCCCGCCTGCGTGATCGTTCCTGTGCAAGTTCCGCTCGATTTAGTGATCGTGTAGGTCGCGCCGGAATTGGTGCATGACCCGGCGCTCGAGTACGTAACCGCTAACCCAGAGCTGGCGCTAGCCGCTACAGTGAAGCTGCTCTTGTAGGTTGCGGTTGGAGGAGCAGCCACCGTGACCGCGATCGTCTGGCTGGCCGGAACCGCCGTCACCTGCGCCGTTACCTGCGGCGCCGGTGAATACTGCGCGTTGCCCGCCTGGTTGGCGATCACAAAGCACGTTCCCGATCCGCTATTCACGGTGTACGTGGCGCCCACGTTGGTGCAGGAGCCCGTACTGGTGAAGGCAACCGGCAATCCGGAGCTAGCCGTGGCCGCCACCGTAAAGCTGGTGTTATAGGCCGCGCTCGATGGCGGGTTGGGGTTGAACGTGATGGTCTGGCTCTGCACTGGGTTGACTACCTGGCCGCCGCTCAACGTGCCCGTGCTGGCTGCGTAGTTGGCCGCACCCGAGTAGACCGCGGTGATGGTGTGCGTTCCTGCCGACAAGGCAGAGGTGGTACCCGACGTGGCGGAACCCGAAGCTAACGTTACCGGCGAACCGAAGGCAGTGCCGTCGATCGAGAACTGCACGGTTCCTGCCGGCGTACCTGCTGTCGAGGTCACGTTTGCGGTGAAGCTGACAGCCTGACCTGTGGTCGAAGGATTCAGGCTGGAAGCAACGGCGGTTGTGGTGGTGGCTTGGCTCACTGTCTGGCTCAACGTGCCGGTGCTGCCGCTGTGGTTGCTGTCACCCGAGTAGGCGGCAGTGATTGTGTCGGTTCCCGATACAAGAGTTGAAGTGGTGCAGGTGGCGAGTCCCGGATTGCCCGAGGTGACTGTGGTTGTGCCGCAGCCCGTATTCGAGCTCCAGGCCACCGTTCCAGTTACGGCTTCGGGCTTCGCTCCCTTGCGGCCCTTGACGAGTCCGTACTGGCCGTTGATGGTCGCGGTGAACGTTACCGACTGGTTGAACGTCGATGGATTCAAGCTGGAAGTAACGACCGTGGCGGCCGCTGCCGATTTGACAACTTCTCCGCCGCTCAGTGTGCCGGTGCTGGGCGGGAAGTTCGTGTCGCCCGAGTAGACTGCGGTGACCGTGTGCGTTCCTACCGCCAGCGTCGAAGTGCTGGTCGACGTTGCCGAACCCGATGCGAGCGTCTCGGTATCGAACAGGTTGCCGTCGACGTTGAACTGCACGGTTCCGGTTGGGGTGCCTGCCGCCGACGTCACGTTCGCCGTGAAGCTGACGGATTGGCCGTAGGTCGCAGGATTCAGGCTGGAAGTAACAGCCGTCGTCGCGGGCGCCTGGTCGACTACCTGGCCGCCGCTCAGCGTGGCAGTGCTTCCGCTGTGGTTGCTATCTCCGGAGTAAGTTGCCGTGATCGTGCTAGTGCCTACCGGCAAGGAGGATGTGGTACAGGTTGCGGTTCCCGGATTGCCCGACGCGACTGTGGTTGTGCTGCAGCCTGTGTTTGAGCTCCAGTTCACCGACCCGGTTACATCCTCCGGTTTCGCGTGGCCCTTGCGTCCCTTAACCAGGCCGTACTCGCCGTTGATCGTCGCCGTGAACGTCACCGACTGATTAAACGCCGACGGGTTCAGGCTGGAAGCAACGACCATGGCAGCGGTCGCCGAGTTGACAACTTCTCCGCCGCTCAGCGTGCCTGTGCTGGCGGTGTAGTTGGTCGCGCCCGAGTAAGCGGCCGTGACCGTGTGCGTTCCTACGGCCAGCGTCGAAGTGCTGGTCGACGTGGCAGAACCGGAACTCAGCGTCACCGGCGTACCAAAAGCGATGCCGTCGACGTTGAACTGCACGGTCCCGGTCGGGGTGCCTCCCGAGGACGTCACGTTCGCGGTGAAGCTGACAGCCTGGCCATAGACCGAAGGATTCAGGCTGGAGCCGACCGCCGTGCTCGTGCTCCACTGATTCACTACCTGGCCGCCGGTCAGCGTGCCCGTGCTGCCGCTGTGGTTGCCGTCACCCGAGTAGGTCGCCGTGATTGTGTCGGAGCCTACTGGGAGAGTGGATGTCGTACAGCTTGCCGTTCCTGGATTGCCTGACGTGACCGCGGTTGTGCCGCAGCCCGTGTTCGCGCTCCAGGTCACATTGCCTGTTACATCGAGCGGTTTCTTCGATGCTCCCTTGCGTCCTTTAACCAGGCCGTACTCGCCGTTGATCGTCGCTGTGAACGTCACCGACTGGCCATAGTTCGTAGGATTCTGGCTGGAAGCAACGGTCGTGGCTGCGGTTGCCGAGTTGACGACTTCTCCGCCGGCCAGCATGCCCGTGCTGGCAGCGTAGTTCGACGCGCCCGAGTAGACCGCCGTAACCGTGTGCGCTCCAACCGCCAGAGTCGAGGTGCTGCCCGACGCTGCCGAACCCGAAGACAAGGTTACCGGCGAACCGAAGGCGAGGCCGTCGACGTTGAACTGCACGGTTCCCGTGGGCGTGCCGCCCGACGACGTTACATTCGCCGTGAAGCTTACGGATTGGCCGTACGTTGCAGGATCCAGTGTAGAGGCGACCGCCGTGCTCGTGCCGTACTGGTTGATTACTTCGCCGCCGGTCAGTGTACCTGTGCCGCCGCTGTGATTGCTGTCACCTGAGTAGGTGCCCGTGATAGTGTCGGTGCCCATGGGGAGAGTCGACGTCGTGCAGGTCGCGACTCCCGACGTGACCGTCGTTGAGCCGCAGCCCGTGTTGGAGCTCCAGGTTACCGAACCGGTTACAACCTCCGGTTTCGCTTTTGACTTGCGGGACGAGCCGTTGTTCCCTTTGACTTGCCCGAACTGACCGTTGATTGTCGCTGTGAAGGTCACTGACTGGCCCAAGAATGCAGGATTCTGACTGGAACCTACGCTTACACTTGAGGTGGCCAGAGTCGCGTTCGTGCTTTGAGTAACCTGAGTCGCAGCGGCGTAGTTGGAGTTGCCTGCCTGGTTAGCGATCANNCAGGTGCCCGTGCCGCTAGTCATGGTGTAGATTGCGCCCGAGTTATTGCAGGATCCGGCGCTGGTGAATAGGACCGGATTGCCGCTCGGTCCACCTGTAGCCGCCACGGTAAAGCTTTGTCCGTAGGCCGCGCTGGACGGCGCGTTCGTGGTGAACGTTATGGTCTGAGAAGCAGGAGTCGCGTTTGTGGTCTGCGTGTTTGTTGGCGCAGCCGCGTAATTCGTGTTGCCTGCCTG
>PLHN01000117.1:0-1143 GCA_003139975.1 Acidobacteriaceae bacterium | reverse complement strand
ACCGAACAGGTGCCCGTGCCGCTGGTCATGGTGTAGGTCGCGCCTGAGTTTGTGCACGATCCCGAAGAGGTGAACGTTACAGTCAGGCCAGAGGTGGCTGTCGCCGCTACAGTGAACTGGCCGAGGTAGACTTCGCTGGCCGGTGCGTTCGTAGTGAACGTGATGGTCTGAGAGGCCGTAGTCGCGTTCGTGGTTTGCGTGACCGTTGGCGCGGCCGCGTAGGTGGCGTTGCCCGCCTGGTTCGCAATCACAGAGCACGTTCCGGTGCCGCTGGTCATGGTGTAGGTCGCGCTCCCCGTGCCGTGATCGACGACACTGCAGCTTCCCGACGCGGTGAACGCTACCGTCAGGCCAGAGCTGGCCGTGGCGGCCACGCTGAAGGTGCTGTTGTAGGCGGCGCTGGACGGCGCGCTGGTCGTGAACGTGATCGTCTGGGCAGTGAGGCCGCCGGTCGGTGCCAGCAGGTTGATGAGGCCACTTCCGTTCGGACTGCCCCAGCCGGTTACCAGATCGTAGCCGGTTACGGCTGTGTATTTGCCATTCGAGTTGCCTGTAACATCGTGGAATATAGTGCTGTAGGTTGAGCCGACACCGGCCGGGTAAATGGTCGGATTAATGAAGCCGATCGGCTCACCGTTGGCCGCGGCTTGCTGATTGGCAAGAGCCAAATAGCCGGCCCACATGGGCGCGGCAAAACTGGTGCCACCTTCTAGGTTCGCGGTGCAGCTCCCGCCTCCGCAAGTGTAGAACGTAAAATTTGCGTTGGCCGAGACGTCCGGTCCGTTGCGTAACGTCGTGGACCCGGCGTTAGACGAATTAATCACGCCCGATATTTGCTGCCAGGACGGGATCGGAATCGAATTCGTGGTGATACCGCCACCGCTATCGACCCATGCGGTTTCCGATGCCCAAGGGCCGGCCGCACTGGAAGTGGTCAAGTCCGTGCCGCCGACTCCAACGATATAGGCATCGTCCGCCGGCCAAGGCGCTGCACTGCCCGTGCCATGCCAGTAGCCAGAGTCGCCCGACGCCGCAAAGAAGTTCTGGTCCTGCGTTCCCATCTGCTGGAAATACGGGTTAAGGGTGCTGACGTCTGCTGTCCAGCCCCACGAACAGCCGATTTGCTTCGATATTGGAGCGACC
>PLHN01000017.1 GCA_003139975.1 Acidobacteriaceae bacterium | reverse complement strand
GAGCAACTCACGCGCGAAGAGCAGGCCGTAAATCTGGAGGCTGTGCGCACACGAATTGCGGCGTCGATCGCCTGCCACGCCGCCATCAAGGTCAACATGCCGCTTGAGCAAAATAAAATGCAGTGGCTACTGGAAGAACTAGCCAAGACCCAGCATCCGATGACCTGCCCACACGGCCGCCCCGTAGTGCTGCGCTATACGATGACGGAGATTCAGAAAGCGTTCAAGAGAATCTAGCAGCGAGTTGCGAGCCGCGAGCAAAAAGCGTTGGCTCGGATGAGATCTCGCCAGCGAGAACCTGAGCCTGCAGCTTGCAGGTCGCGTCTGCTCGTGGCTCGATGCTCGCAGCGACCTTTCCGTCCCCATCCCGCAAATCCTGTGTTCTAATCAAACCCATGACCGAAGCCGAGCTTCTGCAGGCACGCACCGCGAAGTGGCGTCTGGAGGGAGAACCGATCCGCACGCTCGAGCAGGCGCGCGCATTTCTCGACTCGGTCGGCTTCTGCCTGATGTATCCCACGCGTCCGCCCGTTCTGGTGCCGACCTTCGTCGGCGCCTTTGTCGGAGCCGACGACCGGCTCCCCCTGCAACAGCACGCCTATGCCGATCCTCGCGCCAAGGAAGCGACCGACCTCATGGTGCGCACGCTTCGCGATAAAGCAGCGTATGAGGCTCCGCTGTTTGAGGAGAACAACGCGTTCCTGGTGGCAGCGAGCGTGTTTCCTTTTTATTACGCGCTCGTCGGAGAAAGAAATCCCAAGCATGCGCCCAAGGCGAGCGCGCGCTCCGGATATTCCCAACTGGCCTGCGATGCCTTCGCCATCATCCGCCGCCACGGACCGATTTCGAAAGCGAAGCTCGGCGAGTTGCTGGGCGGCGCGCTTTCCACTGCCGGCCTCGACCGGGCGCTCGCGGAATTGTGGGCGAAGCTGCGCGTCACCCGCGTCGATTACTCCGAGGACGAAGGCTCCGTCTGGGATGAACTGGAGCGCTGGGCCCCTGACAAGGTGTGGGAAGGTGTGGGTATCTCGGCAGGCGAAGCGCTCACGGCGCTGCTTTCGAAGTACCTGGGTGGGGTGGTGGCGGCAGAACAGGAAGACGTGGAACGCTTCTTCTCAAATTTCGTTGCGCGCTCGCGGGTCAAAGATGCGATCCGGGCGCTTCTGGCGGCCCGCCAACTGGACTTCACGCGCCTGGGCAGCAAGTCGTTGCTCGAACTCGCCCCCAGGAAAGAGCCGTTTGTGTTGCGCCCGCGCGCCGCGCGGCTGCAGGGCTAACTTCGTCTACACGCACCATGGGGCAACTCGTTGTAGTCTTCCAGTTACGGGCCGTGTAAAATCGCCCTTCGCGCGATGACTGCCCCTTCCACAGCAAAACTTATCATTGCCATCGACGGTCCCGCCGGCGCGGGCAAGAGCACGGTGGCTGCGCGCGTGGCACGCAAATTCGGCTACGTGAACCTTGAGAGCGGCGCCATGTACCGCGCACTGGCGTTGAAGGCCATTGAATGGGACGCGTCGTTTGAAGACGAGGCTGCCCTGTTGAAAATGGCGCAGGACTCGCGCATTGCCCTCGAGCCCACACTAAGCGGCAACCGCGTACTCCTCGATGGATCTGACGTTTCGGCTCGCATTCGCGAGCGTGACGTCACCGAGGCGGCCTCGAAAGTTTCGGTCCATCCCAAAGTGCGCGAATGGATGGTGGCGCGCCAGCGCGAAATGGGTCTGAGTGGTGGAGTGGTCATGGAAGGGCGCGACATCGGCANNGGCTCGATCAGCAGAAGGTAAAAGGCGCTTCGGCCGAATCGATGGCGGCCGAACTCCGCGAACGCGACCGCCGGGACCGGACCCGTGCGGCCTCACCGCTGGTCCCGGCTGCCGACGCCGTGCCGGTGGATTCGACGCACCTGAGCGAAGACGAAGTCGTCCGGCGAATTGAACAACTCGCCGACGAAAAGCTTGCGGCGAAGAAGTGACAAATGCTCTTCAACAGAAGCCTGCTACACTCTTTCTCCATATATGAGAGCCCCGAGAATCTTCAGCTATTGCACGCTTGCCGTGAGCCTGATCGTGGGGATCGCTCCGGCGCAAACCGCACCCGCGTCAACGAATCCATCCGCAACGAGCGCCGCCGACGCCGACCTCCGCACGCCCGAAGAAAAGCATCTCCGTAACGTGCGCCAGCTCACCTTCGGCGGCTCGAACGCGGAGGCCTATTTCTCCGCCGATGGCAAGAAGCTGATCTTCCAATCCACGCGCGACAGCCTGCAATGTGACCAGATCTTCACCATGAACACGGATGGCTCCGATCAGAAGATGGTTTCAACCGGCAAGGGCCGCACTACCTGCAGCTACATCTTCCCGCACGGAGATAAGATTCTCTATTCCTCCACGCATCTGGCCGATGCTGCCTGTCCTCCGCGGCCCGACTTCTCCAAGGGCTATGTGTGGGCCATCTATCCCAGCTACGACATTTTCACCGCCAAGCTCGATGGCTCCGACGTGAAGCAATTCACCACCACTCCCGGCTACGATGCCGAAGCCACCATCTCCGAAGACGGCAAGAAGATCGTTTTCACTTCCATGCGCAATGGCGACCTTGA
>PLHN01000126.1 GCA_003139975.1 Acidobacteriaceae bacterium | reverse complement strand
AGCGCTGCGCCACCCAAAATCGGTCGAGGCGTCATTAATCGGTGTCAATAAAATGAAAAACTTATACGCAATTTTGTTGCTGGTGGGGACGTGCTGCGCCCAGTCCACGGGGAGTGGCCGCGGTTCGATTTTCGGCAATTTTATCGATGGCTTAGGCGTGNNACCTTCCTTTGCCGAATTTTGCCGTGGAGGATGGCTCGCCACTGCAACTCCCGATTGGTGTAAATCCACTAGCCTATCTCAGCGTGGGGAGCCCGACACATACTGTCTATATAGGAGACATGGCGCACGGCTGTCCGAAGGCTCCGGGCGCGAATGGGAGCATTTCGCAGAGTCATTGCACATACACTTCCAACAATCCGGGCGGCGGGGGACCCGATGACTTTACGGCGCTTAATGCGGTTACCTCGGCATGGGACGGGACTTACTGGGATGTGTGGGTGACGCACGGCTCGCACTTCGACAGTTCTACGCCGTGGGTATGGCCTTACGTAGCAGCAACCGGATGGCTGGTGTTTCATTCTGACTGCACGCAGGCTTCGCCCTGCACTGGGACGAACGATCTCGGCTACAATCCGCGCGGACGGCAAGTGTGTTCGCACGGGCCAATGGATCAACTTACGAATCCTCCGCTGCCGAATATGGGCTGGCGGAATCACGGCTGCACCGGCGCGGCGCTCGGATTCCCCTCGACTGCTTCTCCAATTCCCGTGACCTCGGCGGCTTATCCGTTGAATAACCAGAGCGGCTACGACGACATGGCAAACATGTGGACCATCTCGTCTTCCAGCAATGGAGTGGTCACGGGCTCTTACTGCTCAGGCATCCCATCGACTTACTGCTCCAGTTCTGGCGGGCCTTCGCTCGGTTCCGTAATTCAGATGAGCATGGGGCGACACGATTCCAGCACGAACTGTTATGGAGGTTATTGCCCGACCGACGGTGTCAACCACATCGGCATTCAGGACGCGGCGGTTGTTGCCGATCCTGCGGGGAATAACATCATTCCCGTGCAGATCGAGGCTCCAGAGTGGGCCGTGAATCCAAACCCGTCACCGCTCATTCAAGCCTTTGTGAATGCAGCGCCGCACGACATCTTTTTTGATGAAGACTATTTCTCGTCCGACGCGGACGATGATGGCTTCGGCGTCAATCTGATTGCTACCGAGATTGGAGTGGGGTGCGTTCGCTGCTCGTTCAATCACAGTTACTTTGACGGCATTAAGCGCGATGGGAGCGAAGGGCACGTTATTAGCATTGAGCCGCCAGGGCCGACGCAGATCGTGGATAACTGGGTTGAGGGCAACTCGATTGGGTTGTGGGGAGGCGGCGGAGGCACTCCCCCGGTTTGCGCGGACGCGTCGAATCCGTGCAATAACGGCCTGCTAACGCAGAATACGGAGCGTGCCCGCAACCGGCTCACGTACAATCCGCGCTGGTTGCCCAGCCCGGCGGGAATCCAAGCGATTTCCCCAACGGTGACAAGTTGGACGTGCGCCACCGGCGCGCTGGTAATGACGCTCAAGACTACAGCCAGCCTTGGAGAGATTACCGGCGGCATTTACTCCCCCATCATTTACGTCAACCTGCCGGGCTCCGGCGTTAGTCCGCAATGGTACAACGCCAGCGCGTTCAGCCCGGCGTGCGCTTCCAGTTGCACAGCTACCGTGCCCAGTATCACTAGTTGCACCGCTTCGACCACGGCGACGGGCAACATTGCAGGCTTTGCCTATGCGACGCAGAATGCTACGGCGATCACAGTTACCTCGGCGGCGGCACTCAACGCGGACACTTGCGGGTCGTCCACCTGGAGTTCGCTCGAAAACCCCTGCAATCCAATTCAGCACATGAATCCGGTGGCCAAGAACCGGTCCGAGACGAAGGAATCGCAGGGGGTGTGGATGGATGCGGAACTGCTGGAAAACTCGGGTCTCGACGGGCAGGAAGGCCAGCTATGGAGCATGAGTGTTCGCGCCTGCTCGGGGGTTTCCAAATGCAGCAACGGCCAGACCCAGGACATCAACGACTACGCCATCACGAACTCGATTGCCCGCCACGCGACACAGGGAATGATGCGCGACGCGCGCAGCGGGGCAGGGTCGTATGGCTGCTGGAGCGATTCGACTGGCCCATGTTCAGCAGCGACGCAAACGCTAACGAGTGTGGCCTGCGATGCGACCTATAACAATGTCATCGACTTCACATTCAGCGCAAATCCGAACATTTTGAACGCGCAGGGATCCGTGCCGCCCAGCGCCTACACTCCGGCCAACGGCTATCCGGGAGCTTCGACCTTTGCCGGCACCGACGTATATGTCTATAACGCAGGCCCCGATCTGGCTTCGCTGCTGCCGAATGGCTGGTACCAGACGGAAAATGTCAACTACGCCGCGACGATTCCGGTATTTCTTCCGGCGGGAGAAACCTGCACGCCTAGCCACGCGTACACGACCCAGGGCACGATATTGGGAATCAACAACGGAAACGGAGCAGGCGTCTCACCGGGGATGCACCACGCCGTGACGCAGAATAACCTGCTTTACGATCTCGGCAATCACCTGAACTGGAACGGCTCTGGCACCAGCATCCCATCCTTTACTGCCAGTTCGGGCGGCAACAACTATGCCGTTACCGTCATCATGGGTCCGGCAACCGGGACACATTGCACCTCCAGCGGCATGGCCACGGGCACGATCGGGGCAGTCGCGTGCGCCTACATTACGGCGATCAGAGTGTGTGCGGCCGCGACTTATCCGCGTTCGGGTATTCCGGATTGTCCGCTGCTGTTGCAGGCGGAGGGAGGGGACCTGATGAACGTGCAATGTCCGAGCAACACGGCATTCTCAACCGGGGCACCTATAACGGCAGCGAACGGAGGGGGCGCGCCGAACCAACCCGGAGCGAAAGTCATCGACCTAGACAGCAGCGGGCAGCAGTGGTTTACATATATTCCGCAACCGGTGAGTGGCGGGTTGCCGAGCGCGGGAACCACGGCTACGTGTCCTGTCGAGCCACCGAACGGATCATGGACGACGCTCTCGACGGATCAGGGTTCGTCCGGCCTCTACAACAACAACAGCTATCCGAAGACGCAGCAATTTAATCACAATACGGCCGTGGCCATGAACGGAGGCCGCGTCTACGGTGCGTCTTTCGAGACTAACTTGACCTGGGAAAACAGCATCATTGCGGTGCCGGGGACGGGAGATACGGGGCTGCCGGGAGTTGGGACGCAAAGCTGCGGGAGCGGTATGTCCTGCGGCTTTACCTCTCCGGGAAGCGATGTCTACACGGGGACGCCTGCGTCGCCATGCACGGGCGCAACGGGATCAAGTCAAAACTCTACGGGGATTACGAACATGGGTGATCCCACCACGCTGACTTTTCTGGGAATGGCGGTGGCCGGCACAACGCTTACCAATTACCCGATCTGGCAAAGCGACACGCCCAACTGCACGGGATCAACCTACGCGGCCAACGCAAACAGCGCTCCCGCGAACACAGCTACGCCGGGGGCTACGGTTACATGCAGCGGCGCGCCCTGTTCGACCTCGAATTACTCACCGGATTCCATTGGCTTCATCGGGGCGACGAACACGAATACTTACCCGCTGAATCTCAACGACTGGCGGCTTTATGCGGTGTCCTGTAGTTACTGGACCTCACCGGGGCTTACGTGTCCGACGACTGGAGGGATCGACCCCAGTTCTCCGTACAAGGCGGGGAACATCTTTCAGGCGAGCGACGGACTCGATAACGGGATTATTCCGGCGTACATCGCGAATGCGTTTGCGCGAACGCTGCGGCCTTGTCTTCTGGCTTCGGGCTGTCCTACTTACTACCACGATGGACCGCAATATGAGTGGCTGACCTGGAAGTGTGCGGGGACATGCAGCAGTTTCAATGTGTACGAGGACGGCACTTTGGTGCTGACGACTACCAATCTCCATGCGCAGGTCTACGGGTTGGCGGTGGGCTCGTCGCACGCGTGGAACGTCACGAGCGCGAGTGGGACTGTGTTCGGACTTAGCAGTCAGATGTATTAGTGGCGGACGAGGCCCTCAGGGGGTAAAGCCCGCATCCTTCAGGGCTTCCGGCGGTGCGGCTGAAGCCGCGCCCTACCACAAACCACTTGAGCACCAGTTCTAACGTCACATGCAACTTGCTACGGAGCGCGAGTTTCTTGAAGGGATTGAAGCGCGCGTTGTTGCGGACTCTTCAAGGTGCGGCCAGAGAGTCTTAAGGAAGGAAAATCGTTGTGAGCTTTGATCATCCAAATGTGCATCGGGAATTTGTCGAATATTCCGAAACGCAGAAGCTGCACGTCGTGGGGGTTTATTCCAACCCATTCCGGTGGCAGCGGCGGCGGGAGAACTTCAAAGACTTTCGCTATCACATGGAGCACAGTCCGAATGTGGTGCTGCATGTGGTGGAGCTGGCGTTCGGCGACCGGCCATGGGAAGTTACAATGGCGGACAATGCGCTCGACTTGCAGCTGCGGACGGACTGCATGCTTTGGCACAAAGAGGCGTTGATCAACCGCGGCGTGGCGGAATTTCCGGCCGACTGGCAGTACGGCGGCTACGTGGATGGCGACTTTCATTTCACACGACATGATTGGGCGCTTGAAGCTGTTCACATGCTGCAGCACCATAGTTTTGTCCAGCTCTTCAGCAGCTACGCGGATTTGACGGGAGAAACGGCAACGAGCGCGGGCGGGCATCGTCCTTATCGGATGAGCGCTTCGTTTGCCTGGAATTATCAGCACCCGCGGGAGTTTGTTCAGAGCCGTGCGCGGAGCCTGACGGGAAATCGGAAACAGGATTCGTATGTTCAGGCCGAACCCTTGCGTGCGGCGGCGACAACGAGTGCGTTTCCGTTCGGATATGCTCCGGGCGCGACCGGGGGAGCGTGGGGGTGGCGGCGCGACGCGTTCGAGGCGACGGGCGGGCTGCTGGATATCTGCATCCTGGGCAGCGGGGACTGGCATATGGCGTTTGGGTTGGTGCAGGCAACGAACGTCGCGGCAGAAATGAAGCGCTGCACGTCGGGGTATATCAAATCCGTTCTTGGATGGCAGGAGCGGGCGAAGAAGTTACAAGCGACCGAAGGGCGGTCTCCGATCGGGTGCATCGACAACTTCGCAACGCACGCTTTTCATGGGAATAAGGCGGCGCGAGCGTATGGCGAACGATGGACGGTGCTACAGAAACACGACTTCGATCCGGCCACGGATTTGATGCGCGATTATCAGGGAATTTGGCGGTGGGCGGGCAACAAGCCGAAGTTGCGCGATGACGTGATGAGCTACTTTTTGGCGCGGTCTGAGGATGGGCCGCTGTTGCTGGGGGATGCGCCGCTGTAGAAATGCTCGCGGGAGTCGTGGAGGCGGGGGCGGGACGCCGGCGCTACAGTCGGACTTTCGTATTTGGAGCAAAAGAAAAAGCCGCAGTCAGCTGCGGCTGTTTCTTCACTTTTCGCTCTTGCGCCCGTTTATGCGATTACGCAGGAGCCGATGACTTAGTTGTGTTTGTCTTTGTAGATCGACTTGCTGATGCGGTTCTGCTGGCGGTTGATGCCCTTCTGCTCGGCCTTGGTGAGATGACCGTTGTGAGCCGCCATATCTTTTTGCTCGCGATTCTGCACGCTCGCCTCACGCTTTTCGAGGTTGGAGGTCTGCTGCGCGCTCAGCTTGCCGCTCTGCACGCCATTGGCGATGCGCTGCTGCTGGTTTTCTTCGCGACCATTGACCTGGTTCACGCGCGGATGGCCGGGATCAACGACGCCGGGGCCGGCGCCAGAGGTTGAGGTTTGAGCAGAGGCGGAGCCGGCAAGCAGCAAGCCACCAACTGCCAGGACTAAGAGCGAATTCGTGAATGTATTTTTCATGTACGTGGAAACCCTCAGAGGAAAGATTAGTTGCGGCAGGGTGTAGGGGCTACGTCACGGAAGGACTAGGCCGGGAGCGGCAGCGCATGTAACTGCGTCGTTCTGCATCCTATAAGTCTCCTTTCTATTGCCCGGGTATATACGACTCCCCACTCGCTCGGCTCCCGCGCGTGTTACTCAAGTAACATTTCGTCGCCGTTCCTCTCCAATTGACAATCTTGCCGATTCTTTTCCATGAAAAAGGGCTTGCTGATTGCCGTGGTGGTTGGGGCCGCACTCCTGGCTCGATTGGGTATCGCGGGGAACAGATGAGGCTGAGCGAGTTCTACCTTTCCTTCGGCGGCCGGAGAAGGTGGTGCAGGCGAGGGCGACCGCAGCGGTGACGCACTGGTGGGTGGCACTGTGGCAAAAATGAGACACCGCAGATTTTGCGCGAACGGTCCGGAATCGGGAAAAAATGTCGCGGGCGGTTTTCCAATTGAAAATCGCGGCAGGGGGCTGTTGTAGACTGAGACAATTCCCGCTGCGGGAGGGGGTCCCGGCTGGAATCCCGATCTGGTTGGGCAAGCCATTGAGGGGACGATGTTTAGGATGGCAAACTGCTTACGTACTCCTTTTGTAACTTGGACTTACGGGTGATTCCGGCCTATTGTTGGGAAGACGGTGAATCCACGGGATTCGGCCCCTGGCGTGCATTGGGTTGTTAGTTAAGGGCAAAAGTCTTAAACCACCGGGTGCGCAGGGGAATACGGGGAAAACTCGAGGGTTTAACGTAACTTCATAGTCGGGACCGGGTTCCTTTTTGAGAAGAGCAATGACGAAATTGGGAAAATTCTGGTTGTTGGCGGCTGCGGTGGTGGTTGGCTTGGCGGTTGCGGGCGCTGCGCAGAGCGTGCAGTACGGGATGGCGGCTACTGCGGTTGCGGTCAGCGTGGGCAATGGTTCGATTGCGGCCACTGATACCGATAACGAGCCGAGCGATCCAATTTTGACCATCCGCACGCGCGTGGACGAGGTTAACGTGCTGTTCATTGCCACGGACCGGCACGGAAAGTTTGTGCGTAATTTGAATCAGAGCGATTTCTCCATCTTCGACGATCACAAACCGGTGGAATCGATCCTAAACTTCCGGCGAGAGACGGACCTTCCCATCGAACTGGGCCTGCTGATGGATGTGAGTGGGTCGGTGGAAGGGCGCTTCGCGTTTGAAAAGGAAGCCGCGACGGGATTTCTTCAGCACATTATTCGCCCCGGGTATGACAAGGCGTTTGTCGTGGGCTTCAACAAGGAGAGCCACCTGGCGCAGGACTTCACGGACAAGGTGCCGGCACTGGCGGCGGGCGTGCAGCGACTGAGGAATGGCGGCGGCACGGCGCTGTATGACGCGATTTATAAGGCCTGCAAAGAAAAGCTCGCGCGCGAGCACTCCGACCATCCCATACGCAAAGCGATTATCGTGGTCAGCGATGGCGAGGACAATCAGAGCGAGGTTACGCGGGCGCAGGCAATTGAGATGGCGCAGCGGGCCGAAGTGCTGATTTATGCCATTTCGACGGACGACAGCGGGCTGATACTGCGTGGCGATAAGGTGCTTGAAGATCTGGCCTCGGCAACCGGCGGGCGGGCCTTTTTTCCATACAAGATGAAGGACATCACGCACTCGTTTGCGGCGATTGAAGACGAACTGCGCAGCCAGTATGCCGTGTCATACAAACCTTCGGATTTCAACGCCGACGGACGGTTCCGGTCGATCGAGATCACGACTCTGAAAAAGGACCTGCAAGTGCGCGCCCGGCGCGGGTATTACGCTCCGCGGCAGTAGACACCCCCCTACAAACAATCAACCGGATCGCAACCGCAACTGGCAGCTTCCGCGAGTTCACGACGTCGCCCGGCTTGCACTGCGGGTGTACAATTGCCGCCGTTCCGAAGTCAATGCGTTCTGAAGTCGCAAAGGAGACTCTCTATGAAACGAATGACGTGGCTTGGGGTAGGAACATGTTTGATGGCAGGGTGTTTGGGGGCAGTGGCGCAGAACTCGGGTGGCAATGCGCCGCCGAAGATCCTCAGTGTTGCGCGGGAGTGGACGAAACCAGGGAAGAACGGGATGTCGCACGAGAAGACCGAAAGTGCCTTTGTCCAGGCGATGACAAAGGCCAAGTGGCCCACGCACTACCTGGCGGCGGAATCGCAGTCGGGCAAACCGCGCGTTCTCTTCTTTACTGGCTACGACTCGTTTGAAGCGTGGGAAAAGGACATGTAAGCAGCGGAAAAGAACGCGGCTTTGTCGGCAGAACTCGATCACGCGAACGCGGCCGATGGCGAGCTGCTTTCCGACGTGGACCTGGGCGTGCTGGTGTATCGCGAAGACATGAGCTTGCGGCCGAACGTCGATATCCCGCACATGCGGTACTTCGAAATTTCGCGGTTCCACGTCAAGCAGGGACACGACAAAGACTGGGAGGCACTGGTCAAGATGTACCAGTCGGGCTTCGAGAAAGTCGAAGGGGCCCATTGGGCGATGTATCAGAGCGTGTACGGCCGGGAGGATGGCACCTACATTGCTTTCAACCCGATCAAATCGGCTGCCGAGATTGACCGGGAGTTCATGGGGGACTGGCCGAAGTTCGAGGCGGCGCTGGGCGAAGACGGCATGAAGAAGCTGAATGAGCTCATGGCAACCACCTTGGACACGAGCGAGACGAACCTGTTCACGTTCAATCCGCGGATGAGCTACGCTTCGGAAGACTGGATCAAAGCCGATCCGGATTTCTGGAAGATCAAACCGGCGGCAGCGGCGGCGAAGCCGACCAAGAAAGCTGCGGCGCAGTAAAGCCGTACTGCCGCGAGGAATGGATTGCTGTGCCCACGGGAAACTTCGATACCGTGGGCACAGCCCCTGAAGGGGCGGTTGATTTCCAGGACGTGCGGAATCGTTAAAGCGATACCCTGATACAAATCCTAATTTTTCAACAAACTGTAAAGCCGCTGGGGCGGGTTCTGGCGGCTAGGCTGAAGCGATGCCATTTCAAATCGTCCGCGAGCCGACCTCATCAGAGATTCCGTAAGGGCCGGATTTCCGGATCAAGCACATCCAACTGTGAGGTTAGTCACGACCGGGAGTATTCACGGTCACCGCCGCAGGTTCGAAAACACCCCAAAATAAATTAGCGTTTGCCGGACGGATTCGTGTCTCTGGAGACGGTATGCCGCATTCCAGGATTGAGATCATAAATATGCTGAAGAAAGAGCTGGCATTTCTGGAACACGGAGGCTACGGCGGAAGATCGCCCTGGCGGCCGGTTTCGATGTTCCTTGATTCCCCGTCTTGTCCTAACCGTTTGGATGAGGAGCGCAGCACACCGTGCTCGCAGTGCTGGCTGTTTGAGTTCGTGCCGGAGCGATTTCACCAGGAGATGGAAGCCTGTCACTTTATCCCCTTGAATGCTGCCGGCGAATCGGTACACAGCATGAGCCGGCAGTACACGACAGCCGAGGTAGAGGCGGCACTGAAAACCTGGCTCGAGGCCGAGATTAAGCATCTCGAGGCGCTCGAAAAAAAGTCGGCGCGGGGCAGCAACTGAGAAATCCAGCCGCTGGGGCCTGCGACCCGGCAGCCTGAAGTAGGAGTTTTGCCGCGTTGTCCCACGCGGAGTTGTGAGGTCTTATGATTACGAATTGTGTTAATCCCACCTGCCGAGTTCCCTTCAGTCATTTGCGCGAAGGCCGCATCATCACCGTGGATCGCGTCCTGAATGGAGCCGCCGCGCGGAGAGCCGAACACCCAACAGAGCAGTACTGGCTGTGCGGGACGTGCAGCAAGTCGTTCAAGGTGGTGGTCGAGGACGGAGGCGTCTCGACGGTTGCGATGGAGGCGGAGACGGCGCTCGCGGGATAAGGAACCAACCCCGCCGCTTCGGTGAGTGCGTGAGAACTGGTTCGTCCCTCCGGGGCTTGAGTTGCTCTTCCCATTTTCCCCGCGCCGAGGCGCAGGGCTAAGTTAGCTCGCCCCTCCGGGGCTTGATGCAATTACACTTCGCTCCACCGCGATTCACGAAAACGAGTCCTCACGCGCAAACCAAAGCTCCGACTGATCCTATTTGTTTGCTGGGTTGGAGCCTAGATCCTGCGGGAAGATCTTCAGCGAGACCTCGCGCGAGTGCGACGAGGTTTTGTTCCCTTCATCCATTGAGTTTTCGATGAGAGTTCCCTTCAGCACATAGTAGGCTTCGTCGCCGGGATTTTTGCCGGCGCCGCGCTCGACTGTTCCGCGAAATTCGTACGAGACGCCGTGGACGGTTTCGGTGGCAAAAGTCAGCCGCGTACCATCGATCGTGCCCTGTCTAAAAAAATGGTCGAGGAAAACGCCGCGATCGCTTTCCGTGTCGCCGTAGCGGGAAACGAAGCCGGTGACGCGTCCCTGTTTTTCGACGTTGACCTGCACAAACTCGCCATCGCGCAAAAAACTGTACATGCCTGAATAGTCGGGGCCTGAGGGTTGGGCAGGCCGCGGGGGCGAGTTGTGCGTTTGTGCTGGGGTCAGAATGCACGCGCAAAGGATGAAGCTGGCGAACAACATGTTCGACCTTAGACCGTGGATTGGCATGGGGACCTCGAAACCGGAATTCGACTTGGCAACGCTCTGCGACAATCTTAATGGAGAGTCGTGCGGCGGTGAACGAGGAGTCTCGAGCTTAGGCTGCTGGTGCCTAGTGAGCCTCCGCCCAGTGGCTCGATGGCACAACCGGCATGTTATCGTTGGGCGGATGCGCCATGCCGATGCGAAGTGCCGTCGGCTAGTGGTTGGCGGCACAATGCGGCGTACACCAAGGAGAACCATGTCTCGTCACCTTCGCGCTTTCTGGCCGCTTCTGTTCGTTTTTTCACTGCTCCCTGTACAGGCGCTGGACGAAGCGCCGCTGGACGGCTACTCGACGCAGAATTCGAAGAGTGAGCGCTCGTGGGAGCGGCAATTCCGGGCGTTGCCGGAGCCAGACAAGCTGCGTGCCTACATGCAGCGGCTTAGCGCACGGCCACATCATGTGGGCTCGGCCTACGACCAGGACAATGCGCAATGGATCCTGGCGCAATTCAAGAGCTGGGGGCTGGAGGCACGCATCGAAAGCTTTGACATACTATTCCCGACTCCCAAGAAGCGCGTGCTGGAGATGATTGAGCCGTCGCGCTTCGTCGCCAAGCTGCAGGAGCCTGCGCTCGCGGTTGACCCCACTTCTTCGCAACAAAGCGAGCAGTTGCCGACCTACAACGCCTACTCGGTGGATGGCGACGTTACGGCGCCGCTGGTGTACGTGAATTATGGCTTGCCCGAAGACTACGAAAAACTGGAGCGGCTGGGCATTTCTGTGAAGGGAGCGATTGTGATTGCGCGGTACTACCATTCGTGGCGCGGGATCAAGCCCAAGGTGGCGGCCGAGCATGGCGCCATTGGATGCATTATTTATTCCGAGCCGCGCGAGGACGGTTATTTCGAAGATGATGTTTTTCCCAAAGGGCCGATGCGGCCCCCCGACGGCGTGCAGCGCGGCAGCGTGATGGATTTTCCTTCGAGCTTTCCGGGCGACCCGCGCAACTTCGACCGGGGCGATCCCAATGCACCCCGCTTTACGGCGCAGAATGCGCCCAGCATCAGCAAAATTCCGGTGCTGCCTATTTCCTACGGTGACGCGCAGCCGCTGCTGGCTGCTCTTGGCGGGCCGATGGCGCCGGAACGATGGCGGGGCTCGCTGGCGATTCCCTATCACGTGGGCCCCGGCCCCGCGAAGGTCCATCTGGTGGTCGAGTCGAACTGGGACGTGAAGAACGTGAACGACGTCATTGCCACCATTCCGGGAACGGGCGAGGCAGACGAGTGGATCGTGCGCGGGAACCATCACGATGGGTGGGTCAACGGGGCGATGGATCCGATCTCAGGCCAGATCTCGCTGCTGGAGGAAGCGCGGGCGCTTGGCGAGCTTCTCAAGCAAGGGTGGAAACCGAAGCGCACCATTATTTATTGTGCGTGGGACGGCGAGGAACCCATGCTGCTTGGCTCAACGGCTTGGGCGGAGGCCCACGAAAAGGAACTGGTGCAGCACGCGGCGGTATACATCAACACCGACAGCAACGACCGCGGCCGCTTGGACCTTGAAGGCTCGCATTCCCTGGAGCATTTCCTGAACGGCGTGATGCGCGATATAGAAGACCCGGAGAGCAAGCTGTCGGTGTGGCAACGCAACCATCTGACCGGCATCCGGCACGCGAAAGATGACGACGAGCGCAAAGAGCTGCGATCGCGCGCCGATCAACGCATTGGAGCCCTTGGGTCGGGCACGGACTACACGGCTTTTGTCGATCATCTCGGCATCGCGTCGGTGAATGCAGGATACGGCGGCGAAGATCCGGAAGGCATCTACCATTCCATCTATGACGATTTCTACTGGTATACGCATTTTGGCGATCGCGATTTCGTTTACGGGCGGGCGCTGGCGCAGACCATCGGGACGGCGGTGATGCGAATGGCCGATGCCGACGTGTTGCCCTATCAGTTCAGCAATCTGGCGGACACGGTGCATGTATATCTGAAAGAGCTTCAGGATTTGCTGAAGAAGAAACAGAACGAGATCAAGGAGCGCAACACGGAGATCGACGAGGAAGTGTTCCGGGCGGTGTACGATCCGCGGCACCCCACGGTGGCGCCGCCTAAAGAAGAAGTACCGCCGTTCTTGAATTTCGCGCCGATGGCGAACGCTGCCGATGCGCTGGCGCAGGCCGCTGAGCGATACGACAAGGCGCTGTCTGCGGCACGCAAAGACGGCCAGTTTGCCGCGACGGATGCGCAGCTACACGAGCTGAACCTCAAGCTGATTGAGAGTGAACGCAAGCTCACTGACCCCGCGGGATTGCCCCGGCGTCCCTGGTACAAACACGTGCTGACCGCGCCGGGCGTTTATACGGGCTACGAGCCCAAAACTGTCCCGGGTGTGCGCGAGGCGATCGAACAGAAACACTGGGCGGAAGCCGACGAGCAGATTGAGCAAGTTGCAAAGGTGCTGCAGGGAGAAGTGGAGTTGATCGATTCGGCCGCGAAAGAGCTGGCGAGTTGGGCGGCTGCGCCGTAGCATAGCGCTTCGAAAACATGAACTAGCGGCCTGAACTGCTGGCCTCGTTCCCGTATAATCGTCCTAATTGCCATCCCGGGCAAACCGCCCAAGCGCCCCCGATCCTGCCTGCGGGGCGTCATTACGGGACCTGGCTGGAAGGCGTTCGTATCCGCGGATGGAGATTCCTGCAAAGAAGCTCGTGAAGTTGCTGGTCGAGCATGACCCGGCGAGCGCTGAATTCCGCGATGGCATTCGCGAGACGCTGCGTGCGCGTTCTTCGGCGCAGATTCGCGGGCGGGAATTTGACCTGTGGAAGGATGTATTCGTCGAACAAAAGCTGCCGTGGGAACGATTGCTTCTATCCGCAGTGCTGCATGTGGTGGCGCTTAACCTAGTGTTGCTGTTCTCGATCGCGTGGCTGCGCCAGCAGAGGATTCTGGAGTCGGCTCCATTTGACCGTTCGTCGGTGATCACGTATTCGCCGGAGGAGTATCTGCCTCCGCTCGACACGGGTGCGGCGGAAGCGCCGAAGGCACAGAAGGGTGATCCGGTGTATGCCAAGCAGCCGATTCTTTCGGTTCCCCGCGAAGCGGATAACCATTCGCAAACCATTGTTGCGCCTCCCAATTTGACGCTTGACCACGATGTTCCCTTGCCCAACATTGTGGCAACCGGGGCCATCGCTCCCGTGGTGCCACTGAATGCAATCAGTTCCCTCGCCAGCCGCACCAAGGCGCCCGAGCAGCAGGTTGTGGCGCCGGCGCCGGAAGTTGATTTCGCACGCGACCGCGTGACGCAGGCGGCGCTCAAGTCGGACATCGTTCCTCCGCCTCCGGAAGTAACGCACGGGCGAGCGCCGGGTCCGACTGGACCGGAAACCGCGGTGATCGCGCCTCCGCCGGAGCTGACCACGCCGAAGGGACGGGTGGCGCAGATCAATGTTGGACCGAGCACTGCGGTTGCGCCGGCTCCGCAACTCGCGATGGCGGAACAACACGCGCTGTATGCACGCGGCCAGGGTGGCGGGAAAGACTCGCTGCCGGAGAGCGCGACACCGGTGGCGCCTCCGCCGAGCGTGGCGGGAAGCGCGGGGAGCGGCGGCGGACAGGGGCGGCTGATCGCGTTGAACATTCATCCGGTGACGCCGACTGGGCCGGTCGTCGTTCCCGGAGGGAATCGTCGCGGGAGCTTTGAAGCTGGTCCGCGCGGGAAATCTGGCGCGGCGGGGACGCCGGATGTTGCCGGGTCGAACTCATCGGCAAATGGCAGCGGCCAGAATGGCCGCAACGGTTCGCTACCGGCAGGGCTTCACGTTGGACCCGGTCCGGGAGCTAGTGATGCAATTGCGCGGGATGGCGTGTCTGGAGAGGGCGACCCGGGTGAAGTGGCATCGGCGGCACCTGCGGTTGTGGGCCGGCGGGCTGCGTCCGCGATTTCCGATGACAAGGTGACTGACGTTGATCGGCAGGTATTCGGAGACCGGCGGCTCTACGGCGCGACTCTGAACATGCCGAATTTGAATTCCTCTACGGGAAGCTGGGTGATGCATTTTGCGGAGCTGGAACCGGATCCGAAGCAAAGTGAGTTGCTGCAACCGCTGCCAACGGAGAAGTCCGATCCCGGTTATCCGCTGGAATTGATTCGCGCGAACGTTCATGGCACGGTCACGCTCTACGCCGTCATTCATGCCGATGGGGGCGTTGACGGGATTCGCGTCCTTAATAGTCCGGATGATCGGCTGAACGGCTGGGCGATGAGCGCTCTGGCGGGATGGAAGTTTCAGCCAGCTTTGCGAGCGGGAAAGCCGGTGGCGGTGGAAGCGGTGGTGGAGATTCCGTTCCGGGTGCGGAAGGGATTCTGAGTGCGCGTGCCAGGTGTCAGGTCTCCGGAAAGACGCGCCAGCCAAAATCAGTTTTTCGTCGGACTGGTAGGGAATGTTGGTGCGAGCTAGGGAGTCTTGGCCGCTGACTTTTCTCCGGGCAGAGCTACCGAGACGGCGGGATTTGCGCATACTTCGTAATAAGAACGATCGGTCCAGTGCAGGATGGATAAATCGCGGATGTCCACCTGGGGAACCCGGCTTCTGCGAATCGCGATCTTCCGAAACGCACCGTTCGCGATGGGCACCGTGCCGATGAAGAACTCGCCGTCGCGATCCACCCATGGGCCGCCGAAACCGGGGGTTTCGAGGTTGGCCGCCCAGTGCGTGAGCGAGATTTCCTGCTGCAGCTTGGAAAAGGCCGCTTCGCTCAAGCAGATCCCGCCGACGTTGTAGTTGAGGCGCAGGTCTTCGCTGACCTCCGCGCCCGCTCCGCCTTGATTGCCGCCGATCTGCACCGTGTAAACCTGAAACACGCCGGCCTCATCCGCCAGGCGTTTGCGGACACGCTTGCTGCAAGAGGAAAGACGGTCGCTTTCGTTGATCGCGTCGGAGATCATGATGCGGTATTCGCCATCCATCAAGTAGAGCGGCGCAGAATTCTGATACGCGATTCCCAGGCCTACTT
>PLHN01000485.1 GCA_003139975.1 Acidobacteriaceae bacterium | reverse complement strand
AGGCAAATCCGATGGTGAGAACGAACAAACCAGCAAGGGTGACGAGGTTGGAGAATCGAGAAACCCTGAAATTCATAAGAGATCCATTCTTTACCCTGGGAAAATTCTACCCCTGCGAAAGCATCTGTGCTGTCCAAGATACGAATTGCGCAAGCGGCGGACAGCCTCCATCGTCACAGACGAGTGTGATTACCATCACATAGAGGGAAAGGTGACTGTTGCCCAATCAGGAGGAGCCGGCTTCTGGATTCGGTCGACTGACTCAGCGCTGGCAGGAGATCTCGCTGCAGGCTTTAGAATGAAAATCATGGCGCTGCCGGCAGACCAACCTACTCAACTCAAGAGTAGCGGGGGCATTTTACAAGTGCGGGCCTTGCAGTGCGCCGTACTCGTGGTGGTTCTTGCCTTGCCGTCGGTGATTGAAGCGGCGCGATTGGAGTCGCTGGGCTACGCGAACTCGTGGCTGCAGATTCAGGTTGGAAACTGGATTCTCGCACATCGCGCGGTGCCACACTTTGGGATTTTCTCGCAGTATTCCGACCTGGCCTGGAGCGATTCGAATTGGGGTTTGCAGGTTAAACTTGCGATTCTTTATCGCATAGTTGGAATGCGAGCGCTGCCAGTCGCCGTGATGGCACTGCGCATGCTGTTTGCGCTGGCAGTCTTTATTCTTGCCGGCGGGCGAGGCAGGTTCTGGCGCGCGATCGGAATCACTATTTGGGCACAGCTCGCATGGGTTGGTTCTTCGTTTCTTCCGAGCTCCTTATGCGCCGCAATCTTGTTTGCTGCCGAGTTCATCCTGCTTCTGCGAAGCCGCACTACTGGCCGCCAGAGGCTCTTGTTTTGGATACCACTGCTGATCTGTATTTGGGCAAACCTCGACTGGCGTTTTGTCATTGGACTGGCTGCGTTCTGTCTGTTTTGCGCGGCGAGCGCAATTGAGCCCTACTTACAAGAGCGAAACTGGCATTTTGGCTCGCCTGACAGACCTCCGCTGCAGGCCTCCCAGCTTGTCTTGGCGGCCGCTGCCGCTTTCATTGCGTCGGTGGTCTCCCCAAGTTCCTATCACTCGTACGTAACAGCATGGGAAAACCTGTTCGGTACTTCGCCGCTGGACAACGCGACGATCATGAAGTCCCTGACTTTTCGGGAGCCGCAGCATTACCTGCTGATGTTTCTGGCAATGTGGGCTTTTCTGCTTCTGGGCAGGCGACAGGCGAGGGATCTCTTTCTCGTATTGGCGCTGGCGGCCGGTGTCAGTCTAGGTTTCGCCCTTGGAACTGAGAGTTGGATCGCTGTCGTGACCTCGGTTGCAGTGATTGGAGAATTACTTTCGCGCACAAGTGCCGAAGCAGACCCTTCAACAAGAATTTCGGGAACAGTGCTCACGGGAGCTGTTGCGGTCGCGGTAGTTATCCTGATCGTCGCCACGATGCGAATTCCTTCAGGCTCTGAGGCACTGCTGAATCGGACTGCAAAGACCCTTCCGGTCCGGGCTTGCGATGCGATTCGAAAGAACCATCTTCCACGGCCCATCTATAACGAGCTGGCTTGGGGAGGGTTTCTTGCCTGGTATCTACCCGAGTATCCGGTCGCCATTGACGACAGGTATGAGCTTTACGGTGAGGCAAGGACGAAGCTTTATTATGACGTAACACGAGGGCAGAAGCCGCCATCTTCCGATCCCACTTTGACAGCTGCTAACACCATCCTTGTCACGCCCGACAACGGCATCATCAAAGGGGCGGACCTGTTTCCCAACCCCGAGGAGATGTTTCGCGCTACATTCCCTGGCTTTCACGAGGTCTATCGCGATGACCTAGCGGTCGTGCTGAGCAAGCAGCCGTAAGACGGCGCAAGCTTCAACGGCGAGCAAAGACAACGGCAATTTTGTCTTCATACATCAGTTGAAAGCGCGGGGTGAGCCGCAGGACCGTTGCCAATGGATATTTCTTGGAGAGCAGCACAAATCCGGACTGAAGAAGATAGGGATCGTTTTTGTAGGCTAAGGCGCTCTGCGCCTCAAAGAAGATTTTATCGAGGTCGTCGCCGTATAAGTCGTTTCTGCCGTCGATCGCAACCGGGAACTGAGGCATATACCAGGCTAGAAATCCGCCCCAGTCCAGGTTGTTATACGAGGGGCCGGGCAGTGGATGCTTGCGAAGATAGTTGACCGCGTCCACGGGAAATTCCAAGCTCGCGTAGCGGTCCAGCGAACGTTCATTGAAATCGAAATTCTGGGACAGAAGGACGAGGAAGACCCCCAACGTAGCCAGCAGAAGTCCGCCTTCGGCCAAGCTTTCTCTCCGATCCCGTTCGGAATCGGGGGCCGGAAAATCGGCGATGAACGCGGCTGCGGTCGTGGAGACGAACCAGCAATCTCTTAACGTGCGGAAGGCCAGGAAGCTGGCCACAATCATGAGTGCGAACTTGAATAAGTCCACTTTCTTTCGCCAGCCGACCGCGCAGAATCCAGCCGCCGTCAGGAAGAGCTGCACGAAATGTTGGGGTAATCGGAACGTAAGAGGCTGCAACTCAACAATAATCTGGTAGGCGTATTTCGCCTTTGAATAGAGAAAAATGACCTGGTACAGGTGATAGGTGTAGGGACCTATGAAGGTTGCCGCCACGCAGGCGCCGAAGATCAGAAGCAAGGGTTTTACCGGCAGAGACGCCGGACTAAGAACTGCCGGAGCAAGCTTGGTTGTTTCTGCCCAGCGCGATGCGATTTGGCAGACGACGAAGAGGCCGAGCACGAAAAGACCGTAGACAAACTGGATGTGGATATTCGCCCATACCAGGAAGATAGCCGGGAGCCAGTACAAATTCTTGACCTGACCGCTGCGATTGACTTCCAGTAACGCAGTCAGAAGAACTATGTAAAACATGATGGACACGAAAACCGGCCTCGGTCCGATTACGAAGAGATACGTGTAAAGGGAGCAGATGGCGAGCAACCAGGCTTCCCAGAAGCGTCCGGAGAGGCGGCGCAGGCTCCAAAATTGCAGGTAGGCAATGATGAGGGTGAGAAACACGCCGAACAGGCCGAGCCCCAGCAAGTTGAACCACGCATAAGCTCGCGAGAGGAGTACTTCGAAGCCCCAGCTGTAGGCGACCCAGGGACGATCGGCGGCGGTCCACGAAAAAAGACCGTTATGCGGAACCGCCAGATGCTCGACGATCGAGTCGCCGGTCTTCAGGTGCCACCAGATATCGTTGTCACGGACGCTGAACTTGTGCTCGACCGCGCCTTGCGCGACGACAACGAGCAGGACTGCGAGTGCGATCCACCGAATGAGACGCCGGTCTAAGAAGGCGCGCAGTTCCTGTGACGCAGTCATGCTGGGAATCCTAGGCAATGGAATGGCTTTCCGCCGTGCGAACCTACGTTACTGGCTCCGCTCAACGCGGGCGGGATTATACATCACCGGGAAATGTGACGATGGTCACACGGGGGCTTCAACCATGCTGCGATCCTCTGTCTTCAGGGAGGCTTCTCGATGCTAACTGTGGCAATCTTCGAGGCTGTCCAACAAGAAGCTGTTGAAGAAAAGGTGGAGGAGCAGTCCAGCCCGTGGACAAGCGGTCCCGCCATCGTTCTCTATCTCGCTGCATTCAAACTCATCTTTCAATTGTTGTGCGCGTCAAAATACGGCTTTTTTGGCGACGAACTTTACTACGCCGCCGGCAGTGAACATCTGGACTGGGGCTACTACGATCATCCACCGCTGGTCGACCTCACAATGTTCATCGCCCGCCATGTATTCGGCGACTCGTTGATTGGAATCAGGGTATTGCCGGCCCTGTTTGGTGCGGCGTTGACCTGGATCGTCGGGACCACCGCGCGGGAGTTGGGTGGAGGTCGTTTTGCCCAAGCTTTGGCGGCCATCGCGGTGATCGCGACACCGATCTACATGACGTTTCACCACTGGCTTCACATGAACGCGATTGAGCCGCTGATTTGGGCGGGATGCACCTACCTTGCGATTAAGAGCGTAAAGCGAAACGACCCCCGATACTGGATCTGGATTGGTGCGCTTTGGGGATTGGGGCTAGAGAACAAATATTCTACTGCGCTCTATGCAGCCGCAGTCGTATGCGGACTTCTGTTGACTCCAGCACGCAAATTTCTGGCGAGGCGCGAGTTTTGGATCGGTGCTTTGGTCGGGGGCCTGATCTTCCTGCCGAATCTGATCTGGCTGATTCGACACAACTTTCCCTTCCTGGAATGGCAGAGGGGAATTGCGGCCAGAGGAGACAACTTGAAACCGGGGCCAATTGACTTCGTCTCGCAGCAATTGATCCTAACGGGGTTGACCTGTATTGTGTGGCTGGCCGCCATGGGATTTTTCTTTTTTCGTAAGAGCGGCAAGCCCTATCGATTTGTTGGATGGGCGTTTCTCATCGTGTTCGGCTTCTTCGCCGTAACTGGCGCCAAGGTCTACTATCCGGCCCCTTTGTATGCAACGGTGTTTTCGGGCGGCGCCGTCCTCATTGAGGAATTAACTGCCGGGGGTTGGCGGCGCTTCCGGCCAGCGGTGGTCGTATTGATCGCCTTGGCGGCTGGGATTCTCGCACCATGCTTCGTCCCCATTCTCCCAATTGACCGCGTCCTTGCCTATCAAAGGGCGCTCGGGCTACCTCTCCCCATTTGCATGGAGAGGTACATGCTTACCTCGGAGTTGCCTTCGTGGTTTGTAATGGAGACCGGCTGGGACAAACTAGTAGCCGCGATTGCAAGCGTGTACAACGGTCTTCCCCCGGAAGAGCGGTCGAGAACGGGTATTCTCGCTTCCAACTACGCGCCCGCTGGAGCCATCGATCTTCTGGGGCCGAAGTACGGCCTTCCTAAGGCAATCTCTACTCATATGGCCTATCACATGTGGGGGCCGAGAAACTACAGCGGGCAGACACTGATTCTTGTGGAAAATGGGACAATACCGCCGTTGGCGTGCACGGAGTTTTTATTTGGTGCTCGCGTGGACAATCCTTATATGTACGCCATTCTGAATGGACCCGTGGAAGTATGCAGGGGGCCAAGATTCGACCTTCAAAAGGTATGGCCTAAGCTGCCGTACTACTGACACCCAGGTTTAGCGCTCAAGCCCACGAAGGGTCCTCTGTTTATAGTTAACTGCAGCCGTAATCCAAAGGCTGCAAAATCGCATGCAGATTTCCAACGAAAAATCCTATCGCATTGCCAGATTCGTATTCATTTTTCTGATGCTGGGTTTGGCCCTGTGCGCTGGCCTCCGCACCGTGGGCGACAACGACATGGGCTGGCATCTGGCAACTGGCCGGTGGATTGTCCAGCATCGCGCGATACCGCGCACCGATGTGTTGTCATTTACATCCGCGGGCACGGAATGGACGTATCCGGCACTTGCGGGAGTGCTGCTTTACCTGGTCTACAGTGCGTTTGGCTACGCGGGGCTGAGTTGGTTTTGTGCGTTGGCATGTCTGGCGGTTGTGGCGTATCTGGTGCGGCGGGGAGATTTGGCTAGCGCGCTTTTGGCGATGCTTGCGGTGGGGTCGATTGCCACCAGAACCGCTCCGCGCGCCGATCTTTTCACGACAGTTTTTTTTGCTTTCTTTCTTGGAGAACTCTGGGCTTATTATCGCGGACTGCGTTCGCGGCTTTGGCTGCTGCCGGTGCTGATGTTGTTGTGGGTGAACCTCCATCCGGGCTTTCTTGCGGGCCTGGCCGCCATTGGGGCTTACTTGCTGGTGGAGGCATCCGATCTGTTGTTCGTTGCGCGGCGCAACGGCGCGGTGGCGCGGCTGAGGCGAAGCTGGCCGTGGCTGGCGGGGTCGGTGGCGATCACGATGGTGAATCCGTGGGGGCTGAAGATTTATGCCGCGGCACTCGGCATGCTGGATACAGGAGGATCGAGCCAGGGAAAGATTAATGGAAATATCGCGATTGCCGAGTTCCGGGGCGTGCCCATTTCAACTCACTTGTTGTATCAGCTCATTGATGTGCGACACCCTCAGTTTGGCTTTGCCTGGTTGCTGGTGGTGGCGATTATCCTGGCCGGCCTTTTCTTCTGGAATCGGCAGATCGGCGCCGGGTTTGTTGTGCTGTTTGTACTTTATGCGGCGCTGGCTCATGCACGGTACTCGGCGCTGTTCGCAATTACCGTCGTGACGCTGGGGCCGACGTTGCTGGAAAAGTTCTTCACCGGCCGCTTGGGCGTGAAAACCAAAAGCACTTCTCCACCGCTGGCGCAAGCTGCGTCAGCGGTAGCCATTCTGTTGACGGTTTTCTTTTGCGCGGTTGGGCTGTTGCAGGCTGCTGATTTTGTCTCCAACCGCACCTACGTCGTGTTTAATCCGGATCTTAGGTTTGGCGCGGGGGCATCTTCGTGGCTTCCGGCCCGAGCGGCTGCGTTTATCCTTCGCGAACAGCTTGCCGAAAATGTGTTCGAGGACTATGAGCTTGGTGGTTATGCCGCATGGAGCCTGGGGCCGAAGTATCCAGATTTCATCGACGGGCGCGGGGTTAATCCCGATCTGGCGATTGAGCAGTTCAACCTCTACAGCGAGAACCCCGATTCGCAGGCATGGCAGAACGAGGCCGATCGCTGGAACCTGAATGTTCTGCTGGTCGCGACCGCCGGGCTGCGTGGCCTGGAAAATATGGATGTGGACAAGTTCTGCCAGAGTACGGCGTGGCGGCCGGTCTACATGGACGATGTCTCAATGGTGTTTCTGCGCAACACGCCGGGAAATTCTTCATGGATCAATCGCCTGCAGATCGATTGCTCTAAGCAGGCGATCCATCCTCCGGCTTCCGCATCGGCGACGGCGCTACAGGAGTTCTACCTCAATTCCGGAGCGTTATTTTATGTGCTGCATCGCGATCAGGACTCGGCAGAGGCGTTGAGCCATGCGGAGGCGCTCTATGCGGGCGATCCGAATGTGCATCTGCTGAAGGGACTTTTGTTTGAGCGGCAGCAGCAATTCGCCGAGGCCGAGCAGGAATATCGTACGTCGCTAGCCATCAATGAAAACGGTGGAGTGTGGTACTCACTTGGCCGCCTTTACGGAAACGAGGGCCGCAACGCCGAGGCATTGCAGGCGCTGGAGCGTGCGGCGGGGCTATCGCTTCAGCCTTTCAATATCTACATGACCATGGGGAAGCTGCAACTCGTCATGAATCAGCCGGAGCAGGCGCTGGTGTCGTTTGCCAAAGCCGAGGAGACGAGTCCTTATCGCAATGGAGGCGAATCGCTGGCGCCTGAAGTCTATGCTGAACTCGCCGAAGCACGATCCGAGGCGCACCGGCGTCTCAATCACTGGAGTGAAGCGATCGCTTTCCAACAAGAGGCGATCCGAAGGACGCCGTTGGTTGCGAGGCGGTGGGATCGACTCGCGCGATTGTACGAGGCCAGTGGGCAGACGAAATTGGCCGACGAGGTGCGGCAGCGTATGCTGCAGTTGCAAGGCTCCGGAAATACGAGTCCGGAAGTGAATAAGTGAACGAGACCGACACTTGGTTCAGGTTCCGCTTACTTTGGGCGTGAAACTAGAATAGGAAACAGTGCGAACAAATCTCTCTACCCGTCGATGGGCCTCACTTGCGGGTCGTGTGCTGGTATTTCTACTGGCTGCTGGCTTCGCAGCCGGGCAAAGCGCTCAACCCGGCGTGCAAAGCACACAACAGGAAGTTCAGAGTGCCCCAGATGGAGTGCAGAGCCCTCAGCCTCAAGTCCAGGGCGGGCCACTGACGGCCGGCGACATCATGGCACGCGTGGCCGCGAACCAGGATCGTAGCCAAGCCCTGCGCGTGCAATACGTCTACAAACAGCACATCCACATTGCGACCCACAAGCCCCAGACTAGAATGATGCGCGAAGAGAACGCCGACTACGACGTGGTGCCGCTGCCTGACGGCACGGTCCAGAAGCAGCTCAAATCACTTACCGGCCGCTATTGGAACAAAGACAAGTACGTGGACTTTCAAAGCGAGCCTGTGCCCGAACCCGGCAGCACGAATGCGGATCTGGTTCACAACTTGCGCAACCACGAGACTGTGCCCGAAGCCGGCAGAACGGATGCGGATCTTATCCGCAATTTGCGCGAGCACCTGTCCAACGACAAGTCAAAGGACGGTTTGGCGCGGGATCTCTTTCCGCTGACCTCCGAGGAGCAGAAGAGTTATGAGTTCAAGCTTTTAGGGCGGGAGATTGAGGCTGGGCGCGACGTCTACCACATCGCGTTCACGCCCAAGAACACGGCAGAACCTATGTGGGCCGGCGAAGCGTTTATCGATGCCGCAGAATTCGAGCCGGTCCGGGTGTTCACCAAGATGTCGCGGCCGCTGCCGTTTTTGGTGCGGACGATGTGGTTCGACTTGCCTGGAATCGGGTTCAACGTAGATTACGAACGCGAGGGGGATGGAGTGTGGTTCCCTTCCAGCTTCGGGACGGAATTCCGATTGAAGGTGGGGCCTTTGTTTTTTTTCAATCGGGACATTTCGATTTCGCTGAAGAACTCGGGGTTTGAACGTACGCATTTGGAGAGCAAGTGAAGGTCGCGGAGTGAGCAGCTGCTCGTCGCAGGCGACGCACACTCTTCAGGACTGCGCACCTCTTCTAAGGACGAATGCCAGCCGCAGCTGAACCACAGCGAAAGGCACGGACATAATTGTTGGCGACCGCCGGCTGCCGCCTCCAGACCCAGGAAGACGGTTCCCGCCACACAAGATCCAGGTCTTCCACCACCAACGCATCGATACCGTACTCCCGGCATGTAGCGTCTACGTCGCTACCATCGGGCTGCTGAAATACACCCGCCAACCTCTGCAGGCGAAGAGCACAAACTCCAGGGTTGCCGCCGAAGTCTGTCCCGCATTCTCCATCGCCAGCTGCCGCATCATGACGGGAATACAACATGTGAAGAATGGGATCCTCTTTAGGCGGGCTGCTCTGCAGAACTGCCGAGGACGGTAGCTGCGCATCAAGAGCGTCGTAGACCGACCGCAAAGCATAGGCCCGCCTGCCGAACTGGGGGTGACTAACCACCCAGCGTGGCCAGTTCGGCCTCGCAATCGCGCCGCGTTCCACTAGTACTGGGAACATGCGCAGCATGAATAACTGGTGCGCAGTCGAAACCATGCCCAGAATCAACAGCGCCGTGAGCACTCCGCGAGTCCACCAGCCCGGTGGGGCTTGTCCCGAGGCGCCAGAGCCATGAAACCACCAATCATGAATAATCATCGCTCCCCATAGCAGAAGGATCAGTTGTGCCGGCAGGAAGCATCGCCACCCCAAGTCGTTAGTTGCCATGGTGCTCGAGCGCAGAAAGGTGCCGATCAGAAAGCTGGCCGCGACCAGCGTCCAAGCAGCCATTTCGTTGGCGCTGGCCTCAACTTTGCCATGCGCAAGCTGCCGTAGGCGCAGGATGCCGACGGCGAGAAAGAATCCGAGTTCCAGCGCATAGTTGATGGGCAGGAAGATCGCGTTGCCAACGGTCAGCGCGAATTGCGTTGCAAAGGTGATGCCGATTTGGCGGCCGAGGCCAATTCCGAGTAGAAACGGGCGCACCTCAAACTGCAAAAAGGCGCCGCCGCCCGCAGGACCTCGAAGAGCAGAAAGGAAACTTGCGGCCCAGAGGAGGGCCACCGCACCCGCGATGACGAACATGGCCACTTCCAGCCAATCCTTTCGCACGATCGTGGCCAGCAGCCAAAGGGCAACGACAACTG
>PLHN01000023.1 GCA_003139975.1 Acidobacteriaceae bacterium | reverse complement strand
TGCCCCACCCAAGCTCCGCTTGGGTGGGGTTTCTTATTCCACCAAGAATCTAAGGCCACGACTTTTCGCAGGTTGCTGCGCGTTCCAATTGAAAATCTCTGCCTCGAACGCCCCTGACAGGCTAAGATAATTGCACTCGCACCTCCACTGGAATTCGCGTGATCGAAACGAAAACGGAAGTTGAGATTAAGAGCCTGACGCGGCCTGCACCGCCCGTGCTCCCCGTGAGCGTGATCATTCCCGCGCGCAACGAAGCGCGCAACTTGCCTCGCTGCCTCGAATCGCTCGCGTCGGTCGGCGAAATCTATCTCATCGACTCGCAAAGCTCCGACGCAACGGCCCGCATCGCCGAATCTTACGGCGCGAAAGTGGTGCAGTTTCACTATCGCGGAGGTTGGCCTAAGAAGCGCCAATGGGCGATGAACACGCTGCCGCTCACCTATGACTGGATTCTCCTCCTCGATGCCGACGAAGTTCTAACGCCAGAACTTGCCGCCGAAATTCGCAGCGCCATCGACAGCCGGGGATTCGATGGCTACTACATCGCCCTCGAGATGTATTTTCTCGGCCGCCGTTTGCGCCATAGCGGCGCCAGTTTCTGGAAGCTCTCCCTGTTCCGCAAAGGCCTCGGCCGCTTCGAATGCCGTCTGCAAGACCAGACCACCGCGATGGCCGACATGGAAGTGCATGAGCACGTCATCGTCAAAGGACGAACGCGACGCTTGCAGCATTCGCTCGTGCATCACAACGTCGAGTCCCTCGACCGCTACATTCAGAAGCACAACGAATATTCCAACTGGGAGGCCCGCGTCTGGCTCGATGGCACTAAGAACGACGACCAAGTTCGGCCCTCACTCTCGGGAACGCAAGCCGAGCGCCGCCGCTGGCTTCGCCGCCATTTTTTCGGACTGCCTGGATCGCCCGTTCTGTTTTTTCTCTACAAATATTTTGTGCGCCTCGGTTTTCTCGATGGCGTTCCCGGCCTCATTTACTGCGTCTTTCAGGGCGTCCAGTTCTTCCACATTAAGGCGAAAATCTACGAGTTGCGCACCTTGAGGAAGGCAGCCTGATTCATGTGCGGCATTAGTGGCCTGGTAAATTCCGGCGGTAATTCCAGCGATACCCAAACGCTGGCCCGCATGACCGCCGTCCAGGCGCATCGCGGACCCGACGACTTCGGGCTCTGGGAGCGCCGTTTCCCCGATGGAACCTACATCGGTCTCGGCAGTCGCCGCCTCGCCATTCTCGACCGCTCGCCCGACGGCCACATGCCCATGTGTAACGAAACAACGTCCGACGAACGAACGTCCAACGAAGACGGATCCGTCTGGATTACTTACAACGGAGAAATTTACAACTTCGCTGATTTGCGACGCGAACTCGAATCCAAAGGCCATCGCTTTCGTTCGCACACCGATACCGAAGCCGTTATTCACCTCTACGAAGAGTACGGCCCAGATTGCCTCAATCGCCTCAACGGCATGTTCGCGTTTGCCATCTGCGATCTGCGCGGCTCATCGCCCAAGCTGTTTCTGGCGCGCGACCACTTCGGAATCAAGCCGCTTTACTATTGCGCGCGCGGTGGCAAGTTGGCATTCGCCTCCGAGATCAAAGCCCTGCTCCAGGTTCCCGGCATCGACGCCCGCATGAATATGGAGGCGTTGCACCAGTATCTGACCTTTCTCTGGGTTCCCGACCCAGCGACCATGTTCGAAGGCATTCACAAGATCGAAGCCGGACATTTCGCCACCTGGCACCGCGGCGAATTCAAGATCGAGCAGTACTGGGACCTGACCTTCCCGCCCGAGGATCATTGCTTCGAGCGCGACGAGATGGACGTGCAGCAGGAAATCCGCGAGCGCTTTTGCGCCTCGGTCGAACAGCAAATGGTTAGCGACGTCCCCATCGGGGCCTTCCTCAGCGCAGGCCTCGATTCCTCAAGCATCGTCGCCGCCATGGCGCGTAAGCAGCCGGTTCGCACCTACACGATTACATTCCCCGAGAAGTATCGCGTAGGCGAAACCACCATCGACGATCCCGCGGTTGCCCGCCGCTTGGCACAAAAGCTTGGCTGCGAACATCACGAAATCGTAGTTGAGCCCGACGTAGTCGGCCTCCTCCCCAGCCTGACCTGGCACATGGACGAACCGACTGCCGATCCCGCGCTCATCACCGCTTATCTCGTTTGCCGCGAGGCGCGCAAACAGGCCACCGTCCTGCTCTCAGGAGTTGGCGGCGATGAACTCTTCGCCGGCTACCGCAAGCACGCAGCGCACGCTTTGGCGGAAGAATTTCGCCGCGTACCCGAGTTCGCCCGCTCCGCGGCCGAGAAAACTGCGCTCGCGCTCCCCAGCATGCGCGGCACAAGCATGAAAGGCTCCATCCGTTTGGCCAAGAAGATGGCGCGCAGCGCCGCGCTCGACCCCGCTGAGGCATTCATCCGCAACTGCACCTATCTCGACGCGCAGCAAAAGGCGGCCCTGTACGCGCCGGCACTTCAAGAGCTGACCGGCCTCAATCCGTCCAACCGACATCAAGCCGCGTTCGCCAAAGTCCGCGACGCTGACTTCCTCAACCAGATGCTCTATCTCGACACCAAGATTTTCATGACCACGCTCAACCTCACTTACAACGACAAGATGAGCATGGCGTCGTCAGTCGAGGTGCGCGTGCCCTTTCTCAATCGCGAGTTGGCGGAGTTTGTGTCATGGAACGTCAAGCCCGAATGGAAGCTGAAAGGCAAATGGCGTCCGGTAACCAAGCACATCTTCCGCGAAGCTATGCGCACCATGCTTCCGCAGGAAGTCTTGCAGCAGCCGAAGGCCGGATTCGCCGCTCCGGTAGACTATTGGCTGGCGCACGATTTGCGTCCGGTCGTGGACGATCTGCTGTCTGAGTCTCAGGTCCGCAAGCGCGGCCTGTTTCGGCCCGAAGCCGTTCGCACATACGTCGACCAGCATCGCCGCGGCGCGGAAGATTGGTCGATGCAAATCTGGCAACT
>PLHN01000240.1 GCA_003139975.1 Acidobacteriaceae bacterium | reverse complement strand
CCGTATATGGTGAAGAAGGCGCACGAAGGAACCAAGGTGCTGGTGATGCACGCCGGAACGCACCACCACGAAGTCGATGTCGCTGTCGATTCGGGAATCAGCATGGTGCTATTGCTGGAAAAGATCGCAGCGCTGCTGCAGCCGGTGGGCGCCCGCTAGCCGGTACGCTTCCCCCAAAAAAAAGGTCTGGCGGATGGAGAGAGATCGCGCCAGACCAACTCCAGTCGATTGGTGTTCCGTGGCCGGCGCGAGGGAGCCCGCGCCGACTGTCTGGATTCTCACGCCTGAGCAGTCCGAAGTTGTCACCGTCTTGTTAACTTAATGTCATGCAGCCCAGATGGGCTCGCAGCAGACAAGTCTCTTACCCATCCCTGCAAATTAAAATGGGCCGCCAGCCAAGAAGCGGTGACGTTTCCTTGGCTATCGGCCCATTCGATCCGGAAAGGGATCGGAGGTGATACCTACATGGTAAACCTCCCGAGTCCTTTGTCAAGAACAAGTTTCTCCCGCCCCAGGCGATGAATTTTTCCGCCTGGAAGTGACGAGGATCGTTGACACGTGCAGGCGTGGGTGTTAGTTTAGTTGGTTTTATAAACCGCTCTTCTAGCAAGAAAAGCCGGGATTTAATCGTCAGAATCGCTTCGATCGGAAGAAACTTCGATCACATAAGCTTTAGACTGAGAGCCAATGGAGCAGACACTCCGACAACTAGGCGAATTACTGCTCGGAGCCGTGCCGACGGTCATCCTGCTGGCGGCGCTCTATCTTCTTTATACGTTTCTGGTCTACCGGCCGCTGACCGCAGTGTTGGCCGAGCGCCGAAGCCGGACCGAAGGCGCGATGGAAAAGGCGCGTGCCGACATTGCCGCAGCCGAGGCTCGCACCGCCGATTATGAACAGCGCCTGCGCGAAGCGCGCCAGAAGGTTTTCAAGAATCTTGAAGCCCGCCGCCAGCAAGCCACGCAAGCGCGCGGCGAGGTTGTCAATCAGGCTCGCGCCCGCGCGCAGGATCAGGTGAAACAAGCCCGTTCCGCCATTGAGCAGGATAAACAAGGAGCCATGGCGAAGCTGGAAACCGACGCCGGAAGATTGGCCAGCGAAATCGTGCGCACCGTGCTGCGTCCGGTCGCCGCTCCCAGCCAGGTGGGTGGATGACGACCATGAAAGCAATCGTCCGCTCGTTCGCAGTGTTGGCGCTCGTTTCGTGCTTGGGGCTCGCGGCGAGTTCGATTTCCGGATCTGCGCAGGAACAGCCGGCGCAATCGTCAGCGCAGACTTCGTCCGAAAAGTCGGGCGCCGAAAAGCCTGCTCAGGGCGCCGATCAAGCAGCCCAGCAGGAGTCCCGGCACACAAGTATTGGCGGCGAGCTCGCGAAGGAAACGCGCGAGGCCGAGGGCGAGGAAGAGAACGCGAACTTGAAGCACTCAGCCATGGTGCAGAAACTGGCCAAGCTCACCGGCCTCAGCGTGCATGGCGCCCACTTGCTGGCGCTCGGCTTGAACTTTGCCATCATTGTGATCGTGGTTGTCTGGGCCGTACGCAAGAGCGTACCGGGCATGCTGCGCAAGCGCGGCGAATCCATCCAGCACGCTCTGGAAGAAGCGCGCAAAGCCAGCCAGGAAGCGAACAAGCGGTTGGCGGACATCGAAAATCGCCTGCGCCAGATGGATGTAGAGATCGGCAGAATGCAGGCCTCGTCCGAGAAAGAGGCCGAAGGCGAGGAGGCCAGAATTAAGCAAGCTGCCGAGGACGAGATTCGCAAGGTCGTGGAAGCCGCCGAGCAGGAGATCGCCGCCGCTGCCAAGCAGGCCCGCCGCGAGCTCTCGATACACACGGCAGACTTGGCTATCACTCTCGCCCGCAAACAGATCAACGTCGATTCCAATACCGACCAGGTGCTGGTCCGCGATTTTGCCGCCAAGCTGGCGAGCAAGCCTTCTTCGCAGGGCAACGGCGGAAAGGACGGCCGTTAACGTGGCTTCCGTCGTCGGCACCTATGCGCGCGCATTTGCGGATGTAGTAATAAGCAGCAAAGCCGACCCCGCGCGCATGCTCGAGGAACTGCATTCCATGGTAGCGCTGCTCGCGGAGAGCGACCAGTTGCGGCGCGTCATGGAAAATCCTTCGATCCCCGGCGAACAGAAACGCGCCGTGCTTGATGCCGTAATCCAGCGGACGGGCGGTTCGCGCCCGGTGCGAAATTTTATTGCGGTCGTGACCGATCACCGCCGCCTGCCCCTGTTCAGCGAAATCGTGAAGCAGGTTGAGCAGGAGTTGAATGAGCGGCTCGGCTTTGTGGAAGCGCAAGTGACAAGCGCGCGCCATTTGAGCGACCAGGAGAAGCAGATTCTGGAAGCCGAAATCGCGAAGCTGACCGGCAAACGCGTGCGCGCCCGTTACCAGCAGGATGTGACGCTGCTGGGCGGAGCAGTTGTGCAAGTCGGCAGCACGATTTACGACGGCTCGGTGAACGGCCAGTTGGAAAGGATTCGAGAGCAGTTGGTAAGTTAGCTGTCAGCTATCAGCCATCAGTAAAAACGGAGTTTGTTTGACTTCGGAAACGGCGGAATGAAGCTGGCGCTATGAGACTGAACTGACAGCTGAGAACTGATAGCTGAGAGCTTCTTTATGGCACAAATCAAAGCAGACGAAATCACGCAATTAATCCGCGAGCAGATCGAGAACTACGAATCGAAAATCGCGGTCGACGAAGTGGGCACGATTATCACGCTCGGCGACGGTATCGCTCGCGTCTACGGCCTCGACAAGGTCATGGCCGGCGAACTGCTCAGCTTTCCGCACGGCGTTGCCGGTATCGCCATGAACCTGGAAGAAGATCAAGTGGGCGTCGTGATCCTCGGCGAATACACCGGAATTAGAGAAGGCGACGAGGTCAAGCGCACCGGCCGCATCATGAGCGTGCCCGTGGGCGATGCTTTGATTGGCCGCGTCGTCAACTCGCTCGGCCAGCCCATCGACGACAAAGGCCCCATCGCGACCGACAAATTCATTCCGATCGAGCGCATCGCTCCCGGAGTCATCGACCGCCAGCCTGTGCGTGAGCCGATGGCGACCGGTCTCAAGGCCATTGACTCGATGATTCCCATTGGCCGTGGCCAGCGCGAGTTGATCATTGGCGACCGCCAGACCGGCAAAACCGCGGTCGCGCTCGACACCATCATTAATAGCAAAGGCAACAACCTTATTTGTATCTATAACGCCATCGGCCAGAAGCGTTCCTCGATCGCGCAGGTTGTCAAGATTCTTGAAGATGCTGGCGCGATGGAATACACCATCGTCGTTGCTGCGTCGGCTTCCGAGCCCGCTCCCATGCAGTACATCTCGCCCTACGCCGCGTGTGCCATGGGTGAATTTTTCCGTGACACCAAGCGCCACGCTCTTTGCATCTACGACGATCTTTCCAAGCACGCCGCTTCGTACCGCGAAATCTCCCTCCTGCTGCGCCGTCCGCCCGGCCGCGAAGCTTATCCCGGAGACGTGTTCTATCTCCACTCGCGCCTGCTCGAACGCGCCGCCAAGCTCAGCGACAAAAATGGCGGCGGCTCGCTGACCGCTCTGCCCGTAATCGAAACGCAAGCCGGCGACGTCTCTGCTTACATTCCGACCAACGTCATTTCGATCACCGACGGCCAGATCTATCTCGAAACCGATCTGTTCAACCAGGGCGTACGCCCGGCAGTAAACGTGGGACTTTCCGTAAGCCGCGTCGGCGGCAGCGCCCAAATCAAAGCCATGCGCCAGGTAGCGGGAACGCTGAAACTGGAACTCGCACAGTACCGCGAGCTGGCGGCCTTCGCGCAGTTCGGCAGCGATCT
>PLHN01000224.1 GCA_003139975.1 Acidobacteriaceae bacterium | reverse complement strand
TCGCCATTCAGCCGAATGCCTTGCGGGATCGGCCGACTTCCGGCGGAGGCGCGACAAACGACTTCCGCGCCCTCAGCCAAAGCGATCAGGAGGCTGTCAGCGTGCGTGAGGACTTGCGCCCGCAGGCAGAGGAGTTGCAGAACCTCGTGCAGAACCAAGCGCTCATTTTGCGGCAGATTTCGACTGGAGGCCGAGCCTGGCGCTGGCCGTCGTTGGCGAGTATTTTCGCGCAGCTCGGAGAACGCCAGAAGCGCGCGCAAGCCTTCCTGCTTGCCAATAGAAGCCAGAACGCGGACGCCTTGTTCGAGCGGAAGCGCAGATTCGGCCGGCTCGCGCCAGTCAGTCCGGGTTGGAGGGGCGCTCATGTGCGGCGGTCAGTACCGAACTTTTCTCTATCCTATTCGGGGCCCAGGGAAGGCGCATTGCCGGTCTTGATTCGACTCGTCCTGGTTGGAGGCCAAGTTCTCGGGGGTGAACGTGGCAGGCAACCGTCGACGTCTCAAACATGGACGGGCAGACCTCTCCGGCGGAGCGCATTCCTGTGCTCCGCTTTCAGCCTAATAGTCTTTCAGCTGTTGTCGCAATGTCCGATGGTACTTGTACAACCGGGGGATTGGGATGGGACGATCGTGGGGGAGCAGGGGCCAGAATTTCCGAGTACGTCCCTTCAGATTTGCTATGTGCTGCGATTCGTCCTAGTCTGAGAAAGTAGGTTGGGAGATGTGATGGCTGACGAAGTAAAGGACGAAGCGAAACCCAAGAAATCGGGGAAAAGCCGGAAAGCGGGCTGGCTATGGCCGCTCGGGGTTATGGCGACCAGCCTGGCAGGAACCGGTCTCTTAGTGCTGCGCGGATGTTGGCATCGGCGCATGAGTTGGCCGCTTCGCGCGCAAGGATATTCCTACCAGGTTTGCCTGAGTTGTGGGGTCAAGAGGCTGTTCGACGAGAAGAGTTTCTGTTCCTACGGCCCGTTCCGCTATGACCTGAACGAGCTGATTGCATGGGCAAAGGCCAAGGCAGAGGATTCTATAGCCAATCGTCACGTGGAGCGGCCGGCGTCTTAGGGTTGCATGCCGGCGGGTTGCGCTTGCGTTTTATACCAGTCCACCGTCCGACGCAGACCTTCCTCAAAATTTACCAGCACCTTATAACCAAGGTGCTTCTGGGCCAGCGTGATATCGGCGAGCGAGTGTTTAATGTCGCCGCCGCGCTCGGGCTCATATTTCACCAGTCCCGGATGGCCCGTCAGCTTCTTCAGCGCTTCGAAGGTTTGGTTCAACGTGACACGGCGGCCGGTGGCGCAGTTGAAGACGCGTCCCGCGCATTCGGCAGCGGGCGCGGCGCAGGCCAGCAGATTGGCCGATACCGCGTTATCGATAAACGTGAAGTCGCGGCTGGTCTCGCCGTCGCCGAAAATCGTGGGCTGCTCGCCGCGCAGCATTTGCATGCTGAACTTGGCCAGCACACCCGAATACGGAGAAGAAGGATCCTGCCGTGGTCCGAAGATATTGAAATAGCGCAGGCTGACGGTTTCAAGACCGTAACAGCGGTAAAAAGAGGTCATGTACAACTCGCTGGCGAGCTTGGCCACGGCGTACGGGGAAATCGGGCTCGTTGGCATCGCTTCGTGTTTCGGAAGAGTGGGCGTATCTCCATAGGCGGAAGACGAAGCCGCATAGACCACACGTCTGACCTTGGCGTTGCGCGCGGCCACCAGCAAATTGACAGTGCCGTCTACATTGGCGCCGTTGCTTCCCAAGGGATCGACAATCGATTTGGGGACCGATGGTATCGCGGCCTGATGGAGAATGTAATCCACCCCCTGGCAGGCGCTGTGCATGGCCTCCAGGTCGAGGAGATCGGCTTCGCGAAAGTCCATTTTGTCGCGGACTTCGGTCAGGTTCTCTCGTTTGCCAGTGGAAAAGTTATCGACGCCCCGGACCTGGTCGCCGCGCGCCAGAAGGGCGCGCACCAATGAGGATCCGATGAAGCCAGCCGCGCCCGTCACCAGATATTTGGCCATAGACTCTTATGATAACGGAGGAAATGCGCGCGGGCGGTGGGAACCTTAGTACGGCAGTAACGCCGGCCGGAGCCGCCAAACGGGCCATCCAGCCCTGGTAAGCGGGAATTTCAGGGGCGGCGAACCCGTTTGGCGATCGCGTGGAACTCATCGCGGGATAGGGAGTTGTTTTTCTTGAAGTACTCGGTCAACTTTTCAACAATAATCTTTGGATCGGCCGGGGCCACCCTTTCTGGCGAGCCCCCCGGTGCGCTACTGAGAATCGCTCTTTGCCTGGCCACCGCCTTCAGCAGTTGCCCCAACTGCTTTTCTTGTTCCGGCTCAATTTCAGTAAAGCACATCCCCATTCCCAGCGCTGGATAAGAAACGCGAACCTTGGCCTGGGCCGAAAAGCGAATGCCAAGCACCTCGACAGTGAGCGATACCAGCGTATCCGTCGGAAACGTCGTGGGCATCTCCACGTAGCAACCGTGCAAGCTGATATCGGTAAGTGCGCCCCACATGTGTGCGCTGCCGTCCTGCGGCTGCAATTCCACGCTGCCGGAGCACTGAAAGCGCGGGCTGCGGCGTCGTTCTTTGACAAAGACAGCGGTGGCTGGAGTGGCAGCGCTGGCGGAACCGGCATCGGCCGGAGGAGTCGGCGAATCATCGCCGGGTTGCCCTTTCAAACGCCGCAGATAAGAGGCTCCGTCTTCGCCCGGCCGAGAGGGATCGCCTTCAGGGAAACCAGACTGCTCGCAGATGATGTTCGGGTCCATGCCCTTCTCCGGCA
>PLHN01000037.1 GCA_003139975.1 Acidobacteriaceae bacterium | reverse complement strand
CCCCGGCAGATAGATGATGCAGGGTGCTTGGGGGGTGTCGCGGCGAGAAAGAGGGCCTTGTGCAACGGGGGGCAAAGGCGGAAAATGAGGCGTTCCAGGAGGCGCGTTTGTCCGATCGCAAATACCGGCAGCGGGGATACCAGGACTCCAGTAACGAGGCCCAGAAGAAACAGGAGAAATCAACGGCGCCGAAGAGAGACAACACTTTCGGGCCGCGGCCTCTGAACATGCCGGGGACGCGGACGGTGTCCCGGTGCGCCGAGTGCGGCGCGCTGCTGGAGAATCTGAGCGAGACGGTCGGGCAGTGTCCGAAATGCAAATTTGAATTGCACTCGTGCAAGCAGTGCGAGCACTTCGATCCTTCGAGCCGCTTTGAGTGCAACCAGCCGATTCCGGAAAGGATCTTTCCCAAAGATAAGCGCAACGACTGCTCGTTTTATTCCATGCGGGTGCGGCTGGAGAAGGAAACTTCGAGCAAGCCGGCGCAGCGTCCCAACGATGCGCGGCAAGCGTTTGAGAATCTGTTCAAGAAGTAAACCTTTGCTCCCCAAGCTGAATCCGCGCTCTAAAGAGAGAATAAATTAAGAGAATGAGTTGGCAGATCGTCCACTGGATTGCGGGCAGCATACTGGCCCTGGCGTGGTTTCCCCGAATCGTGGAAGCGGCCATTGGCATGCCGCGTATTGCCGATGTGGCGCGGCCGGAATGGGACCGGAGGGCGTCCTGGGCTGGCGGCGAGCCTCGCGTTAGCGTCATCGTGCCTGCGCGCAACGAGGAAGAGGACATAGGCGCGACGCTTGAGGCGTTGCTGGCGCTTGATTATTCGAACTACGAGATCATCGCGGTGGACGACCGCTCGACCGATCGCACCGGGCAAATCCTGGAAGAGGTTGCCGCTGGAGCGTGTGGGGCAGGCAGTCTTGTCCGCCCCACACTGCGGGTCATGCATGTTGCGGAATTGCCGGCGGGGTGGATGGGCAAAACGCATGCCATGTGGACCGCGGCAGAGCAGGCGAGCGGCGACTGGCTGCTGTTTACCGATGCCGATGTGCTGTTCAAGCCGGATTCCGTGCGGCGCGCGGTGGCCTACGCCGAAGCCGAGAAGGCGGATCACGTGGTGCTGTTTCCGCGGATGATTATGGAGAATCCGGGGGAACGCATGATGATTGCGTTCTTTCAGGCGTTATTTGTGTTTGGGCATCGTCCGTGGAAGGTGGCCGATCCTGGGGCGCAGGACCACATGGGGGTGGGCGCGTTCAATATGGTGCGGCGGCCGGTGTATGAAGCGGTGGGTACGTACAAGGCGTTGCGGATGGAAGTGCTCGACGACATGAAACTGGGCAAAGTGGTGAAGAATGCCGGCTATCGGCAGCGCAATGTGTTTGGTGAAGACTTGATTTCGCTGCGCTGGGTGAAGGGCACGTTCGGAATTGTGGAAAATCTCACTAAGAACTTTTTTGCCCTGCTTTCCTTTCAGTGGCCGCGAACGGTGGCGTCAATCATCGCGCTGGCATTCCTGAATCTAGGGCCCTTCGTCGGTGTCTGGATGGCGCACGGGTGGGCGCGGCTGCCTTATGCAGTCGCACTGGCCTCGATTTTTGCGATTTATTGGGGAATGTCCGGGTTGTCGGACGTGAGGCCGTATTACTTCTTGCTGCATCCGATCAGCACATGTGTGGTGACTTACACGATTGCTCGATCGATGGTGTTGACGATCTGGCAAGGTGGGATTGTGTGGCGTGGGACGAAGTATCCGCTGGAGGAGTTACGCAAGGGGATGGTGTAAGGCGGCCGGTTGCTCCATAATATATTGCATTCCATTGTATGCTATGCTATGCTTGCATAGATGAATGGAGCTTCGGGAGGCCCAACCATGAGAGATTCCGACCGGATCCGGAGGCACGGCAGAGAAAAGTACGTCGTGCCAGCGCGACAGAAGAAGGAAAAGCGCTTTTCGATCGAAGTAGGCGACGTTGTTCGCGAATTGAAGTTGAGTGGACGTGCCCCTGCTGTTTGCAGCGCCTTGAAGACTCGCGAATTTCTGCAGAGCAACGATTTGCGGATGGTTGACAAAAGCGGCCCGCCGTCGGGACAGAGCACGACCGTTACTTACACGTACGAATTTGTCGACGCTCATCAACGTTCCGCGGCGGCGGACGATTCCTGGGTGCGGCTGCGCGGGGCCTTGAAGGATGTTTTTGCCGAACTGGGCGGCGGGGAAGCCTATCTCCATGCTGAACGGCGCAACTTTTATGGGTCCAAGGAGGGTAAGTGAGCCGGATCTACTGGGACACGATGCTCTTCATCTACTGGCTGGAGGACCACCCGGAATTTGCGAAGAGAGTCGGCGCGATTCATTCTCGAATGGAACAGCGGGGCGACGAATTAATTACGGGGACCTTCACGTTCGGAGAAGTACTGGCAGGTGTCTACCGAAAGGGTGGGCCGCAGTTGGCGGACGAGTCGCGACGAATGTTGCGGAGCGTGGTTGCGGAGGTTGTGCCGTTCACAGTTGAAACGGCGGATCGCTATGCACGGATCAGGGCAAATCCCGGGATTACGCCCGCCGACGCGATTCATCTGGCGTCGGCCGCCGAAGCCGGCGCTGATCTATTCCTGACCAACGATAAACGCCTTCTAGATAAGATTGTGCCGGGAATTCAGTTTATCGCCGCTCTGGACACGCAATTCTTCTGAGGCGCGAAACGCGGGGCCGCGGAAGGGGGCCAGACTCACGGTTCTTCCGGATCTTCGAGTGAAATGGGGGAGCCTTGCGTGGTGCGCTTCGCCTTTTTGGCTTTGCTGGCGCGGAAGGATCCGGCGCTGTAGTGGCCCTGGCGTTCGACGTCGTAGTCTTTGGG
>PLHN01000198.1 GCA_003139975.1 Acidobacteriaceae bacterium | reverse complement strand
CGGTCGCTTTCGTTGATCGCGTCGGAGATCATGATGCGGTATTCGCCATCCATCAAGTAGAGCGGCGCAGAATTCTGATACGCGATTCCCAGGCCTACTTCCATCGGCGGCAGCCCGGAGTTGCGCAGCAGGTCGTTGTAGGTGTGCAGCAGGCTGACAATCTCCCATGCCAGCACGCAGGCGCGGCTCACGGCGAGTTGGACTTCAGCTTCCCGCTGCAGCAACGCAACGATAATCGCGTCGCCTTCCAAGAAGACTTTCTGCGCGCCGTATTTTGCGAGCAGCTTGTTGACCGGATCGTAGAAATTCAAGCTGAAGTAGGAAGCGGCATTCATGCCCTTCTCCATCAGCGAGCGCGTTAGGCGGGAGGAATCGCGGACGTCCGCCTTCAGGATAACGTGATCGAGCACGCGATCTTCGCCCGGCTTCTGGTCCTCGGGCGGCAGAAATTCGTAGAGCATGCCGTTGAGCGTGGAAAGCTTGCGGACCTTGTCGTCTGCGATCAGATTAATGCTGTCGAAACCGGCGCTGACGGCCTCAAGTCCGCGCAAATCGCGGTGATAGCAGAACAGATCGCGCAGCAGGCGCGCCGCAAAGCGGGTGCGCTCGCTACCACGGCAAGAGGCGACACGGCCGATGGCAGCAAACAGCCGGTCGGAGTGCAGCCGGCCTTCGGCGATGATTTTTTCCACGCGCTCGGCTTCTGCGCCGTCAATCAGCGCGTTCTTGAGTTGCTGGGGATTCACGCGGGGAGCGTATTCGGCGAGCAGAGGAACCGCTTCGTAGGAAGCGATCACATGCGGCAGCAGGCCTTCGCGGTGAAGCTGGCGGGTCCACAGTTCGAGACGGTCCTTCCGGTTTCGATCCTCCGAGGTCGCGTCCTCGCCGTTGCCGGTTCCAGCGAGCGCAGTCGCATTGTCCGGGACATTCAGCGCCTGTTCGAGGTTTTCGTCGGCAACGCCGTCCCCATAGCCCAACTGGCGGAGGAAATCGAGCGCAAGGTGGCGCAGAATGGAAAAACGGTCCGGGTCCCTTTCGAAGTTTCCGAACATGTAATAGTGTTCGGCGCACAGGTAATCGTCGCGCCCGTCTTCGGTGAAAATCAGCGGATTCAGAAAAAGGCGGTAGGTGTCGGCGGCCAATTCGCCGAGCAGGGCGCGGCGCGTGCGGGCCAGCGTTTCCTTTTCGATATCGCGAAGCACGCGAAATACTTCCTGCCCGGCGCGCCGGATAATAATTTTCTTGCGCGCATGGAATAGCGAAACGCGCTCCTGCGCGCGCATCATGCTGGTCTGCCGCAAGCCCTCCAGCGCCTTCGACTTCATGCGGCACTGCTCGAGGATTTTCAAGAATTGAACCTGCAACTCGGAACGAATGAACTTCAGCACAGCCAGCCGCCCAAGCAAATCGATGGAGGGATTCCCTTCCGCTTTGGCACGCGTGAGGATCGCCTGGTGAATTGAGATCAGGCCGGTCTTCAGGTCGGCAGCACCGGATTTGCGGGCGTTCGTTGTACTCTCGGGCTGTTGGAACTGCGACCGGTTGGCGGCGGGAACGTCCATCTCCAGCAGTGCGTCGACCTCGCCAAACCGGCAGAGGTAGCGTGCCAGATGGAAACTCAAGTCGGCACTGATGCGGGGACTCAGAAAAACGTCGTAACGGAGATTATCTACGCCCAGTTGCAAATCGCTGAAAGCGAGTACGGGCCGCTGATAGCGGAGATCGGGAAGGCTCGGCACCTCGGAACTGCGCAACCGGAAAATCGGGACTTTGGGCATGGGCCTATTTGCAGCGGGGAGTTGCGGCGGCGAGCAGCCGGCGCCGCGACCGGCATCGGAGCCGTCAATCTGCCCGCAAACTACTGAAACAACAACGTTAAAGAGCAGACTAGCATGGAGAAGAGTAGCGGAAAAGTTACCGTAGTTTCGGACCCTGTGCGCCCCGTCAGTGCGCGGCAGCGCTTTCGGTCTTCTCGCCTGATTGTATTTTGTCCCGCGACCGCGGGATCAGTTTTTGGACCCTCAACCGGCGCGGAAATCGCGCACATCGTCTCCGGCTTTGAACAGCGGGCGTGGCGCTGTTTGTTGCGCACGGGCAAGCTTCGCGCTCACTTCTTCGACTTCCTGCTTCACCCATCCCACGCTGGAGATTTCGAGCGTGCCGTCCTGACCGATCAAGAACAGCGTCGGCACGTTGGTTAGTCCGTAGGCATTCGAAACGGCGTATCCGTTGGGATCGTCGAGGAGCGTGCGGAACGTCACGCCGTACTCTTTCAAGAAGGCGGCTGTGTCGCGGGCGTTGTCCTGGGAGATGCCGACGATGGTGACTTTCTGGTTGCTAAAGGCTTTGTGCAGCCTCTCGAAGAACGGGAACGCGTACTGGCAAACCGGACATGAAACCTTGAAGAAGGCCGCGACCACAGGCCCTTGCTGCAGTGCCGACTGCAACGAAAACTTGCTGCCGTCGACTGCGGATAGCGAAAAATCAGGTGCTTTGGTTCCGGCCGTCAATGCCGCCATGTTCTTCGGACCTCCAAATAGATGATTGAGCCATTTCATCGGAGAAATGCCTCGCTCCATTAGATTATGCCGTCGGCCTTCAGGATTTTTCGAGTGAGGCCGGTAATGGGCAGCGTTGGGATTTGGTCGATTGCGATCCAGTTTCCGCGCGGGCGGGGCGCGCTGCCTTTATGCGCCCAGTTCCGCAGCACATGAATAGTGTAGTCGGTGACGGTGATGGAATGGCGGAAGGTTCGCCAGTGGGCTTCTTGGGCCAATGCGTGCGGGAGTTCGGTCCACTGCGGCAGTTCCCACATACCTGCCATGAGAGACGCCGTCTTTGGGCGGCGCACCATACGCACCTGGCCGTCGCGGCGATCGAGCGCGCACCAGATTTGCTTCTTCGTTAGGCGGGCTGCGGTGTTTGGCCGTGGGATTTCGCCTTGCGCGCGACACCATTGGCGAATAGGGCAAATGATGCAGCGCGGTTCACGCGGCCGGCACACGGTCGCGCCCAGCTCCATCATTGCCTGATTGAAGTCTCCGGGATGTGATGGCGGGAGCAACTCTTGCGCGCGCTGCCAACTTTGCTTCGCAGTCAGGACGCGTCCGGCTAATCGTTGCAGCACGCGTTCTACATTGCCATCCACGACTGCTGCCGGTTCTCCGAATGCGATGCTGGCAATCGCGGCGGCCGTGTAACGACCGATGCCGGGCAGTTCGCGCAAGGCCTCGGAAGTTTGTGGGAAGTAGCCGCTGTAGTGCCCCACAATTTCGCGTGCACATTGATGAAGCATGCGCGCGCGGCGGTAGTAGCCCAGACCGCTCCAAGCAGCGAGGGCGTCGTCTTGCGAGGCGGCGGCGAGGGCGGAGATATCGGGGAAGCGCTCGAGGAAGATTTTGTAATGCTCGAGAACGGCATTGACCCGGGTTTGCTGCAGCATAATTTCCGAGAGCCAGATCGCGTAGGGATCGCTGGTGCGGCGCCAGGGCAAATCACGCGAGTTCGCCTCATACCACACTAACAGTGCGCGGCGGCAATGGCCGATGCTGCCGCCTGCGATCGGCGGAACGTGTTGGCTTTTTACCGCCATGGACTTGGCCGCAGGCATCACTGGCTTATACTGTGCGCGATGACGATCCAGCCTGCCTTCTGCTGCTGCCAAACCGTCATCATGTGTTGCGGGATGAGAGGAAGCGGCGCGGAGTCGGCTGTTCCCTTCAGCGTGATCGTGTAGGCCACTACCATCGTGTTCCCGTTCAGTTCGGTATTCAGGTTTCCAATCGAGTAGTCGTGCAATTGCCATTGCCGATATTGCGCAAGAGCCGCATCGCGATCCAGAGTTCCTTGCGGAGTCACGCCCGAGTAATTCGATGCCATGACTCGCTCGATCTCGACCCAGTTGCGCGCCGCTACATTCTTCCAGAAGACCCGCTCGAGGCCCTCGCCGCCGGTCGCGTCCGACATGGAACGCGCCGGGTGCTCCCCGTAAAACGTACAGGCTGGCGCGAATACTATTGTGAGCATCGACGCGACTGTCAGCGCGAGCATCCAACAGGAAAGGGGTAGCACGGCAGGCTGCAAACGCATGGCGAGATTGTATCGCGACCGGACCGGATCTCCGCGCAAGGGACGTAGCACCGCAGATTCGCGAGGATTGACCGGCGGGCGAAAGCTCGGGATAATGAAAAGGCTTGGCAACCGCGACATTTGCGTGAACACGAATCTGCGCCCGCAGAATCTATATGACCGAATTCGACCGCAAGGTGGAAGAAGCTTCGGCGCGCCTGAATCGCTCGATGGCGAATCTGGCCGAGACGCTGGAGAAGGAAACAGCGGAGCTCGTCACGTATTTGAACGACGAGGTGGTACCGGCGGTGCGGTCCCACTCCTCGAAGGCATTACGCCATGCAGCGGGGAAACTCTCCGAATTCGCAGAGTTCATCGAGAAGCAGCGCAAGAATTCGTGAACCGCGACACTTTCCGAGATACGCCGCTCCGACTAACGCTGTGCCTGCTAGCCGCGGCCATGCTTGGCGGCTGCACACATAAGCAGACGCCGGTGCAAGTGCCGTCGCCTCCTGCTATCTCCGGGCAGAAACCTGCGCCGCCCGCAGAGCCTGCAAACCGGGCCGGAGATAAGACCGGGGGCGTCGCGGGCAAGCCGATCTTTGAACAAACTGGACTGGCGAGCTGGTACGGCGCTCCGTATCACAACCGGCGCGGCTCGAACGGCGAAGTCTACGACATGAATGCGATGACCGCCGCGCATCTTACGCTGCCGCTGGGTTCGATTGTGCGCGTGACCAACGTAAAGACCGGGCACTCGGCAGTGGTGCGTATCACGGATCGCGGGCCATTTGTGGAAGGACGGATCCTCGATCTTTCGTTAGCTGCCGCCAGGGCGCTAGACGTCTACTTGCCCGGCACGGCCAAGGTCCGCATGCAAGTCCTCGAGGCTCCCGCGTCTCTCGACACAGGCGGGCGCTGGGCCGTGCAGATCGGCGGATTCCCTGGGGAACAAAATGCTGAAGAAGTTGCGGACCACCTGCAACGGCGCTATCAAACCGCGAAAGTGTTGAAGTTCGCGAGTCCAACGGGCGATTGGTGGGTGCGCGTCCGGGTGCGCGACGACGATCGTGGGCGCGCGGAGGGCATGCTCCAGGAAATGCAGCCTTCTGAAGCTCCAGCGTTTCTTGTGCGTCTCGATTAGAAACGGTTTGATCGAGATAGTACTTCGCAGCGCTACACCGTCCCTATTTCTAGTCTCTACTTACTAATTGGCAGTTATTGAAAAGTGGTGTTATTGTTATGAGTCCGAAAGAGCGGAACATTCCCCAACTTAGTAGCCCGAGGACGATTCTTTCGGGCCGCGGGAAGTGATGTTATGGCTGACTGTTTATTCTGTCGCATTATCCGCGGCGAAGTGCCCAGCAAGAAGGTGTACGAAGATGAACACACCTTCGCCTTCGAAGATTTGAACCCCCAGGGGCCGACCCATGTGCTCGTCATCCCGAAAAAGCACATTGCGGGGTTGAAGGAAGCAAAAGGCGAAGACGCCGAGCTTATTGGCCGCTGCCAGTTGGCTGCAGCGCAGATCGCTCGCGAGCGTTCTATCGAGGACGGTTATCGCACCGTGCTGAACGTGGGGCCGCGCGCGGGACAATCCGTCTTTCACCTCCACGTGCACCTCTTGGGCGGACGTCCGTTGCACTGGCCACCGGGGTAAAACCGATCCCTGAAGTTAGGTGCGCGGTCCTCCAGGAGCAACGGCCCGAACTTCCCTAGGCCGTGAAGGCCAGTCTTCTCCCTCGGTGCAGTCTTCGCGGGTGGGCGTCCTCTTTCTCGTTCTGGCTTACAATTTGGAAATGGCAAATCTGACATTGGTGTATGGCCTGCGCCTTTTGCCCGCCGATGAGGTCGCCGAGGTTGGCGACGCAGCCGTAAAACTCAAAAACGGCCGGGAAGCGCGCGTCACCATGCACATCCTTGAGGGTGGCAAGGAAGAAATCGAAAAGCAGCTTAGGACCAGCCTGTCTGCGTTTTTTGATTTCTATCCGGAAATTTAGGAAAACTCGATTACGCGCCGTAGAAGCGGGGCAACCCCCGCTTTGGTGCGTTTGGGCAGCACCATGTTGGCCAGCATCATGAGACTGATCTCGCTCGAACTCGAAAGCACGCTTCGAGCCCGCAACCTCTGGCCGCAAAGCCGGGTCGCCTGGGCCGCGCTCTACGTTTTGGCGCTCGACCTGTTGGTGTTTGCGGTGCAGATGCTGGCGGGCCGTTTCTGGCCGGCGATATCCGACAGCCTGACAGGCTGGGTCATAT